>PFOA01000068.1 GCA_002792275.1 Candidatus Saccharibacteria bacterium CG_4_10_14_0_2_um_filter_52_9
ATCGCCAACCACGCTGGTATACAGGTGGCCGGCGTGTAAAACCTTGAAAGGGTTGGGGTCGGAATACTCAGCAACAACTGTCTTGCCGGCCAGGGTTTGAGCCGGTTTAGCCGACAGAACTCCCAGTAAAGTTTGGTCGTTCAATTTAAGGTTAATGAAGCCCGGTCCGGCCACTGTGACCTCACCAACCTGTTCGCTGAGAGTTTTACGAAGTTTCACGGCCAGAGCCTCGCCGATTTCACGGGGGTTCTTATCAACCTGCTTGGACAGTTGCAGTGCCACATTGGTAGCGTAATCGCCGAACTGCTCCTCGGGTCGCGTCAGCTCAATATCGACCGCAACGTCAAATAGTTCCTTAACAGCGGCGGCAACCAGTTGCTCCAGTTTATCCTTCATTATCCCTAGTTTAACAGACAAAGCGGCCAGCTGTTACTGGGGCGCCCTGTATATCAATGTGCCGGCACCTCCATGCGAGAAAAACTCTTTTATGAGGTGTTTGGGGCTGGTTATAACAACATGTTCAACATCAACAAGTGCTTCTATTACCGACCTTGCTTTTACGGCCATTCCACCGGTTATTTCCTTATTATCAATCTTGTGCTCAAGTTCAACATCGCTTATTTTGCTTATCGGTTTGCCCTTGGAGTCGTATATTGCACCCACGGGGGTCAGAAAGACAAACTTATGGGGGCGCATGGTCTTTGCCAGCGCGGTTGCCGCAATATCAGCGTTAATATTAACCGCTTGCTTGCAACCTTTCATTGCTAAATGTCCTATGCAACTGACAATTGGCAGCTCCGCCGCGGCCATTGCCGCAGCAATCGGCTCAGTGTTGATATGGGTTATGGCACTTACCGAAGCCAGGTTACTGTAATCGCTCAATAGAGCCTCAAAAATATCGATGACGCTGTAGGTACCTCCCCCCTGTTGCCTCACAGCATGGCACATTTTTATATTTACACCTCGCAGTACCGATTGTATTACTGGCATGTGGCCTGTGGGTGTAATTCTCAAGTCTTTGCTGTCTCTCTCACTTGAGTAACCACGAGCTGCTAATGCCTCATCTATTTGATCTCCACCTCCATGCACGATCGTAGGATACAAATTATGGCTCTGTATCTGTACCAGAGCATCAGCCATTGCAGTCAACTGCTCGGGATTACCTATTATGCCGCCGCCAATCTTAATAACGGCAAATCGGTGTGGCTCATAGGTGCCAAACTTATCGACGTAATAGCCGGATTCAGGAATGCTTTCAAGATTCGTCATTTTATCCCCTCATTCCTTTCCGTGCCGAGATAAGCTGAAATCGTCGTCTGTTGGCGGTGTTTTCGTAAGATACCAGTAAACACTTCTTTCGCTTGCCACGATGGCGCCGTATTGTCCAAATATCCTTTTACTGGCCCTGTTAACTTGAGCAGTTATGATTTCGACTTCCGGCAGCCGTTTGTGCACTGACGCCAACATGTATCTGGTTAATGTTTTGCCAATACCCTGCCCAACATATTCAGGATTTACTACAAAGCCCCCAAGCTTTACCATTTCAGGTAAAAATATGGCCGTGATGGCAATGTATCCTAGTGTATCGCCGCTGTGCTTATGGAAAGCCGCGATGCCGTAAGGGTGTGAGTCAATAGTCTGCTCATTCAAAAGTAATACACCGTCGGGTTGTCCAGTCCATGTCTCTAACTGTTTTTGCGCTAACTGATGTTTCGGATTCTCGAGGCTGAATGCCTCAAAATCTATATTTTTTGGTCTCATTACTGTCTCCAAGTATTAAAAAAGCTCCCCGTACGGGAGCTGTCTGGAGCCTTTGTTATTAACTAATTACAAGGACAACCCCCGGGGATACGTGGGCTGCGGCGGTTAGTAGTAGGTGAAACTGTAAAGTCCATAGTTAATACGATACCCTAATTCTGTTTATTAAGCAATGGCTGGGGCTAGCGGCGGGGCTGGCTGAGTAACCGGGCGGCGCGCCACAGCAGACTGTAGATGGTAGCCAGCAGAACAAAAAAGGTTGTGATCGTGACCAGCATCTGGGGGTAGGAGGCCAGGTGCTGAAGACGATCCGAGATATCAAATAACAGGCCACCGGGATTGGTCAGGATGTCCCAGCTGTTCCAGCGCAGGTCGCGGCCGATGTAGATCGCCGCACTACAGATAAATAGTGTCATCGCCACCCAGCCGGCCGCCGCCCTGCCCGATAAGCGACGCCTCAGCTGCAAGTGAATCAGGTAAAGACTACTAAATCCAAGCGTTACGCCGGTATAAATAAATGAGGTGAACATTACGGCGTCATAAAGCACATCGACGCGCTGAACTTCGCGCAGGTGGATGAAATCGCTGATCATATAAAAGCTGTTCGGCAGGAACACCAGCCACAATACGCTGGCCCCCAGCGCCTCCCAGCTGGACCATAGTTTACGGCGCAGAACCGACAGCAAACGAACCGCAAATAACAGCGGCAGCCAAGCCAATACGAGGTTCCATAACAGATAGCTGAACTCCAGGCTGTGATTCCGCAGAGCGCCATAAGCAAACAGCCCGGCACTGGCCGTGCTGGAAAGTACCAGCGCTATAATAAACTGCCCGCGGTACGACCGCCACTGTTTCATATTCCTTGATTATAACAACCTGCCTGCCAAACACCTGATGAATCATCGGGCGCGACCTGGTCGGTGTTAACTTTTGGCACTTTCCACATTGTCACATTTTATTGTTACAATGTGGAAATGACCAAAAACAAGAGAGTGGTTATGCAAAACCCGACAAAACGAAGTTATTCTTTGTTAAACAGGCTCGGATTGAGCAAAACAGCCGTCAGTTGCTACCAAAGTCTGGCCAACGACGGATCAGCCAAAGTCACCGAGCTGTCCGAACGCCTGGGCTTGCCAAGAACCGGGTTGTACCGCATCCTCGACAGGCTAGCCGATCTTGGATTTTTACACAAGTTGCGCCACAAAGGTGTTTCAACCGTCTATGTTGCCCGCCCGATTAACCAAGCCGCTGCTTGGCGGCTACGAAGAGTTTGCAGCCGATTTTAATCGTTAAGCAGTTGTTTGAGTTTTTCTACCAGTTCGACCGGTGTAGGATTAAGACCGTTCAGAATGGCTACATAAAGGCTGACAAAGTCGCAAAAATTCGATGTCCACAGCAGTTGCTGTAGGTGAGTTTCGCCCTGGGGCGTGATGACTTCGGGTGCCGGGCGCTTGCCAGACAACAGACGTTCCGAAACTTCAAAGCGCTTCTGAACCCGGGGATGCTCCAGGTTGGAGCGGATCTCTACCACGGCGTATGGCTTGTCTACCGGATGGCTGGACCAGCCGATGAACTCATTATGGTTGAACTCCGGGTACTGGTTGACCCAGGCAACATTCTTGGCATTTTCGTTGAGGCAGATCTTAAACTTGTTGGCGGCCGGAAATAGCTTTGGCCCACTGTAGACAACGATTGATTTGCCGATTAATTCCAGAGTTAGTTGTTTGGCCGGGTTGTCGGCTGTCGGAATCTCGGGCTTCCACAAAGCCAGCTGGTCTTTCAGCCAATCGCCGGCGGCATTAAGTTCGGCCAGCTTGCCTTTCGGTATCAACCCCAGCGGTTCTAATAACTCAGCCATAGCAACCAAGAAATAAAACGACGACATGCGCGGTTGGATACCGCCCGGGATCTCATAGTAAGTATGTCCGGTAGTCTTGGCACGCTCAGCCAGCTTGCCGCCGGCGGCGATTACCACTATCTGGGCGCCGCGAGCCTCGGCATCGTCCAGCGCGGACAATGTTTCCTCGGTATTACCGGAGTAACTGGAAGAAATAAACAACGTGTCTTTGCCGACGTAGGCCGGTAAGGAATAGTCGCGCACAATTTCAAACGGAACCGTGGGACTGCCCCAAGACTGTAGGTAGACCGCCGGCCAGGCCGAACCGCCCATGCCAGCCAGTACGATATTACTGATACCAGAGAAGTCCGGCACCGGAACCTCAAAGCTGTGCTTCAGCTGTTGCCACTGCTTTTCCACCACGCCCAAGGCGTCATCGGCATCACGGTCGTGAATCAGTTTTAGGTCATCAAGCATCATTACCTCCAAACTTCTTGTGCTTTTAGCATCGTATTGTATATAGTATAGCCTAAGCACATCGAATATAGGGGGAGTAATGTTTGGGCACCAAGACGACCAGTCAGATCAAAAAGATGCACATGATGCACCGCACGAACCGCAACACGATACGGTGAATGCCGACGTCGGCGATCACAGCCAGGCCGCTCCGCAAGAACCTCAAGAAGATCCGGCAGTAATCATAACGCCCGATCCGGCACCCGGATCCGGCACCACTGCCGACTCACCGGCTGACAATGAAGCGGATGAAGCACAGGCAGAGCCGACTCCGGCCGAACCTATAAGTGACGTAATCTCCCCGGCTGGTGGCTTTCCCAAGCCCATGACTTTTCGCGCCGGCGCTGATGACGATGAAGACGTATCGGCTACTCCTGTACCCAGCTTAGGATCAGATGATAACACCAGCTCAACCCACGAATTAATCGATATCAAGCAAAAGGTTCTTGGTGAGCTTTCACCCCTGATTGATGATCTCGACCTGAACCCCGAAGATAAGTTTCGCACCATCATGATGATGATTCAGGCCAGCGACGACCAGACTCTGGTAGCCAAGGCCTACGCCGCCGCTCACACCATCGAGGATGAAAAGACCCGCGCCCAGGCTCTGCTCGACATCGTCAACGAAATCAACTACTTCACCACCCCGCACGAAAACCAATCTTAGCGACTAGCCAGGTTTCGACGCAGTATAATCTGATACGCCGCCGCGCCGGCAATTGAGACTGTAACAAAAACCAAAGCCGTTTCGCCCGGACCGGTGTCGGTAAGTGACTGGCTGTTTACATTCGGTGAGGCCTGGCTGACAGATGCTCCGGCCGTTCCGGAATTGCTGGCTGGTGCTGATGTCGGTGTCGGGGCTGGCGCCGGAGGTTTGGTGGCCTTTTGAACGGCAATCGGTTTGGCTGGAGTGGCCGGTGGTGAATTATCTTTACCGGCCACTCCAGCTAGCAAAAGGATTCCAAAAACTATCAGACCCGGAATAACAATCAAGACAATCAGGCGCGGAATAGCCCGCTTCCAGTCAATTCTGCCTCGAGACCGGGTGGTGTTAGATATGTAATCCGGCTCCTCAACAGCCGTCTGACCAAGATTTTTTTGGCGATTGAATAACTTCATGTTTTAACTATACTACTTGTTCACTAACAGAGAAAGCAGTAGCGTTTTGGCAAGCCCGAAGGCTTACATCATGCCGCCCATGCCGCCCATTCCGGGGGCAGGAGCGCTTTCTTCTTTTGGAACGTCTACGATCAAGGCACCCATGGTCATGGCCGTGCCGGCAATCGAAACGGCATTCTGGATCGCCTCTTTGGTAACGCGCGTCGGGTCAACAATACCAACCTTGAGAGGATCGATAATTGCTCCAGTATTTACATCGATTGCCATACCTTTATGCTTCGTAATCTCAGCCATTAGCGCCTGGCCATTAAGCCCCGCATTTTCCATTAGCGTAAGGAAGGGCTGTTTTAGCGCTTTCAGTAATATATCTTTACCGGGGTCACCAGTTAAGGTATCGCCTCTGGAAACAGCATCAACCAGTGCTTGGCGATCTTTTGTTTCTTTGACTGTCTTGTCGATAAGATGTTGGCCAAGCTGGATCAGGGTTACGCCGCCACCGGGAACAATACCTTCGTCCAGAGCGGCTTTAACAGCGTGGACAGCGTCGTCGACGCGGAACTTCTTCTCTTCGATTTCGGTTTCGGTAGCACCGCCGACTTTAATGACGGCAACTTTGCCACTCAGAGCGGCGCGGCGCTTCTCGAGGTTTTCTTTGTCGTATTCACTGGTAGCTTGATTGGCTTGAGCAGTAATTTGCTTAACCCGGGCGGTAATTTCGGCGGCTGAACCGTTGCCTTCGATGATAGTTGTTTCATCTTTGTTAACGATAACCCGGCGGGCACCGCCAACTACATCAACATCAACGTTTTCGAAGGTCATGCCGGTGTCTTCACTAATAACAGTCGCGCCAGTCAGGATGGCGATGTCGTTAAGCACGTCTTTGCGGCGATCGCCAAAGGCCGGCGCCTTGATGGCTACGGTGTTAAAGACGCCCTTTAGGCGATTCAGGATCAGCGTACCCAGAGCCTCGCCCTCAACGTCTTCGGCGATTAAGACCAGGTCTTTCTTGCCGGTTTGGGCCAGTTTTTCTAGCAATGGCAGGAATTCCTGAATGCTGGTGATCTTTTTGTCGGTAATTACGATGGCCGGTTTGTCGTAAACAGCTTCCATGCGGGCAGTGTCGGTTACCATATAGGGGCTGACAAAGCCGCGGTCAAAGGTGAAGCCTTCGACGACTTCTTTCTCCAGCTGAAGACCCTGGCCTTCTTCTACGGTTACCACGCCGTCTTTGCCGACCTTATCGATAACATCAGCAATTAACTCGCCGATCTCGGCGTCACCGGCCGAAATGGTCGCCACTTCGGCAACGCGCTTTTTATTGCCCTGAATGTCCTCGGACATAGTTGATAATTTACTTATAACATCGTGAGCGGCGGCTTCCAGGCCTTTGCGCAACTGCATTGGATTGTGCCCGGCGGCGATCAGCTTGTTGGTCTCGTTCAAGATGTGGTAGGTCAGGACGGTTACGGTGGTGGTGCCATCGCCGGCGACGTCGTTCATTTTGCTGGCGGCCTGCTTGATCAGCTCGGCGCCGACTTTGTAGCCCAGAGTTTCGTCGTCGACGTCGGCCAGTTCCATGGCCTTGGCAACAGTTACGCCGTCGTGGCTGACAGTCGGGGCGCCAAAAGATTTGCTAATGACTACATTACGGCCTTTGGGCCCCATGGTAGTTTTGACTGCGTTATAAAGTACCTCGGCGCCGCCCAGTACGCGCTTGCGGGCATCGTCATCATAAAAAACTTTCTTGGCCATAATCTAATCAGTCTCCCCTATTTAACCGTCGCTAAGACATCTTCTTCTTTGACTAAAATATACTCCTGAGTGCCGACTTTAACATCGGTGGTGCTGTAGCTTTTATAAACAATCCGATCGCCAACTTTTACTTGTTTGGCATTCGGCCCGGTGGCCATGACCTTGGCGGTTTTAGGCTTTTCCTGGGCCTGTTCCGGCAAGTACAAACCGCTGGCAGTTTTGGTAGCGGCTTCTTCGCCAACGGCGACAATATAATCACCCAGTGGTTGCAATGGTGAACTCATTCATTAACTCCTGTTTCTAGCACTCACTATACCAGAGTGCCAAAACGGGGTCAAGCCTTGAGCCGCTGTAGCGCCTGGCGGGCCGTGCCAACTTCGTCCCAAGGGCGCTCGCCGTTGGCATCTTCGATGGTCTTTTCGTGGCCTTTGCCCAGAAGCAGTACAGTGTCACCGGCTTTGGCACGTTGTATTGCAAAATTAATGGCTTCGGCGCGGTCGTGAATCAGGAACAGGTCTTGATCGCGGACTTTGCCGGCTTTTTCGACGCCGGCGGCAATGTCTTCCATGATCTTGGCCGGGTCTTCCAGGCGGTCGTCTTCCTCGCAGATTATCACTTCGTCGGCGTATTCGCCGGCCAGCCTGCCCTGCTGAGGACGCTTACCGGTATCGCCGCCGCCCAGGCTGCCGAATAATACGATCAGTTTGCCTTTCACCACCGGCTTCAGATCTTTAAATAGTTTCTCGAAGCTGTCCGGCGAGTGGGCGTAATCGACGATGACGTCAAAATCCTGGCCTTCTTCGATGCGAGCCATGCGGCCTTCCACACCTTGTAAAGCGGCAATTCCCTGCTCTATCTGTGCCGGCTCCAAGCCAAGCGTTAGCCCGACACCAACAGCCGCCAGCGAGTTATATATATTGAAACTGCCCGGCATATTAACCTTGATGTGCAGTTCCGCTCCATTAGATTTGACGGTGTAGGTACTACCGACCGGCGTCGCCCTGACGTCGATGGTGCGCAGATCACCCTTCTCTATCCCGTAAGTCAGCTGATGGGCAATGTCCTGAGCGAACAGCTCGGCGCTGGGGTCCTCGGCATTAACAACACCGGTGCGCAGGCCTTTTTTATTGTGATTGGCCAGCTTAAACAGGCGTCGTTTGGCGTCGCGGTAACGTTCAAAGGTGCGGTGGTAAGCCAGGTGCTCATGCGTCACATTGGTCATAACAGCCACACTATATGGCACACCGAATACCCGGTGCTGAGCCAGGGCGTGGCTGGTTGTTTCCAGCACCAGCCATTCCACGCCCTGGGATTTCATCCACTTCAGGCGTTGCATCATCTCCGGCACACTAACATTGGTCATGTGGTGCAGTTGAGGTTTGATATCATCGCCCATGCCGTAGCCAACAGTACTCATCAAACCGACTTTGTAGCCGGCCTCGTACAGCATGCGCTGAATCATAAAACTGGTGGATGTCTTACCGTTCGTCCCTGTTACACCAATAACTTTCAGTCCGTGAGCCGGAAAGCCATGCAACGTATTCCAAAGCGCCGCCTCGGCCAGGTGCCCATAGGGCTCAACAACCGCAAACAAACGGCGTGGAATTAGTTTTTTAACTATTTTCCGGGGATTCATTGTTTCTAGTATAAAGCTTCTGCACCTTATTTCTGCACCTGGTCACATTGTCACGTTTTTTTGTTACAATCCGACATCTCGTAAAAAAGACATGTTGTAGTGCCGTGCTATGCTGTAACAGATGAAATTTTTGGGAATCGAGACCAGTTGTGACGAAACTGCGGCCGCCGTGGTTGAGGATGGCCAGCGCCTGCTCAGCAACGCCGTGGCCTCGAGTATGAGCGAACATATTAAGTACGGCGGCGTGGTGCCGGAAATTGCCGCGCGCAGTCATATAGAAGTGATTATGCCGATTATCAAACAGGCTCTCAGCGATGCAGATTGCACTTGGGGTGACATAGACGGCATTGCCGTAACCCATGGTGCCGGTCTGGGAGGCAGCCTGCTGATAGGGGTTATGACGGCTCGGACACTGGCCATCGCCCTGGATAAGCCACTTTACGCCACAAACCACGTTGAGGCGCACGTGTATGCTAATTTTCTCACAGACACTTCCCTGCCCGGCTACAAATTGCCGGCCAGACAGCCCGAATTTCCGATGTTAGCAGTTATAGTTTCCGGCGGCCACAGCCAGCTGGTGCTGTTCCGCAATCACTTTGATTACACCGTGCTGGGACAAACGCACGATGACGCCATCGGTGAAGCCTTCGATAAGGTAGCCAAAATGCTCGGCCTGCCCTACCCCGGCGGCCCTTCTGTTGCCGCTACCGCCGAGAGAGGCGACCCGAACGCCTATAAACTGCCCAAAGCCAAGATGGACAAATACGACTTCAGCTTCAGCGGTCTCAAAACAGCCGTTTTGCGCCTGGCTCAGTCACAGATAGGTGAAGGCTACGATTTCCCCTCCATAAAGCTGTCAGAGAGGCTCTCAGGTGCCCAGAAGGCTGACATTGCCGCCAGCTTCCAACGCACAGCCATCGCCACTATAGTCGACAAGGCCAAGCTGGCTTATGAAGAGTTCGACGCCAAGAGTGTGGTCATAGCCGGCGGCGTGGCCGCCAACAGCGAACTCCGGCACCAATTAACAGAGGCTCTGCTCGGCGCAAGCGTGCCTATCGACTTCCCCGACCTCAAGCTCTGCACCGATAACGGCGCCATGGTGGCTGTTCTGGGTTGCTATAAGATGAAGCTCGGCCAGCCGGAGGCCAATCCCTTCAGCCTGTCAATTGAGCCCAATTTGTCGATGTAGCTCTAGGCGGCTTGCCGGATATTTCCGTCCTTTGAAAACAGTCGCTCAAGAGGCTCCACTTTGGGAGCAAAACTGGGGTGTCGATCTTTTATCCAGACGCCTGTCAGGCCATTATTCTCAAACTGATTGAGCAGTTTTTGCCATCTACCCACCCTTTCAGCTAGCATTTCGGCCTCCTTGTTTGTGCTAAGCAAAAAGTTGGCTATCAGTTTATCAACGGAGTACCGCGGCCCATAATCCTGACACAGATTAATAAAGTCGCCCTCTGGTGTAATTACTCCCCTGTCCGAACGTGAGTCTGTTTTCAAAAATACACCCATCGTCTTCAGGGGTATAATTCTGAATTCCCGACTCCTCCCCTCTCCAAATGCCGCTACTAGCTGATCGCCGGGCTGTACTACATGACCTCCTAGATCCGTGCCATGAATAGCAGTTTCCGGCTCCAGAACCCGCGGATACACCTCGGGTAACACACCTTCAGCAACTAAGAGTTCGTCATGACGATTAAAGAAAAATCGCTCTTCTCCATACATTCGTTCGGCAGGTACGATTTGCATGTTTGTCTCCTGTTGTTACAGCCTATTTAACTATGTTATTTGCCAGCCTGTCAATTGTAAGATTTACTTCACGTGAAATAGTGCTTATTTCATGAATTATTACAGAGGTGGTATGATGGTGGCATGAAATTGCCAAAGGTGTACACAGCAGGGGATTACGAGAGTGATATTTACGCTCTCTGGGAGAAGAGCGGTGTCTTTACCGCCGACCCCAAGAGCAGTAAAGAACACTTCTCGATTGCTATGCCGCCGCCTAATGAAACCGGCACTTTGCACATCGGTCACGCGCTCTTTATAACCTTGCAGGACATTATGGCTCGGCACGCCCGACAACAGGGGAAAGACGTGCTCTGGCTACCCGGTACTGATCACGCCGCTATTGCTACCAACGCTGTTATGGAGCGGACTCTGGCCGAACAGGGGACTAATAAGCACGAGGTCGGCCGTGAAAAGTTTCTGGAACGCACGATTGAGTTTGTCGGCGGCAGTCGCGATACCATAAACACTCAGATCCGGGCTATGGGTGCCAGCGTTGACTGGACACGAGCCCGCTACACGCTGGACGATACGCTCAACAGGGCAGTCAATGAAGTCTTCGTGAAAATGTATTACGATGGCTTGATTTACAGGGGTCATCGCATAGTAAACTGGGATCCCAATCTCGAAACCAATGTGTCCGACGATGAGGTAGATTACGTAGAAGAGCAGGGTAAGTTTTACACATTTAAATACGGTCCGTTTGAGATCGGTACTGCCCGGCCGGAAACCAAGTTCGGCGACAAATACGTCGTAATGCACCCCGACGACAAGCGCTATGCCAAATACAAGCACGGCGACACCTTTGAGACCGAGTGGATCAACGGTAAAGTAACGGCCACAATTATTAAAGATGAGGCGGCCGATCCTAAGTTCGGCACCGGTGTTATGACCATCACACCTTGGCATGACCAGACCGACTTTGACATCGCCGAGCGCCACAAGCTCGACAGGGAACAGATCATAGACTTTCACGGGAAACTACTGCCGATTGCCGGCGAGTTCGAGGGCATGGCCATAGCCGAGGCCCGGCCAAAGATTGTGGACAAGCTGAAAGGGAAGGGGTTGCTGGTAAAAATCGATGAAAACTACACTCACAACATTGCTACCAACAGCCGCGGCAAAGGTGTTATTGAGCCCCAAATCCGCCTACAGTGGTTCATAGACGTCAATAAGCAGGTGGTGGAATGGAAGGGCAAAAAGCTCAGCCTGAAAGAAGTAATGCAATCAGTAATCCGCGATGGCGATATAGAGATTATTCCCAAGCGCTTCGAGAAAATCTACTTCCATTGGATAGATAACCTGCGCGACTGGTGCGTCAGCCGCCAGATCTGGTGGGGACACCGCGTACCGGTCTGGTACCGAACCGACAATGACGGTAATGAAGAGATCTATGTCGATGCCCGGCCGCCCACCGACAAGAGCGAAGGCTGGCATGATTGGCAGCAGGATCCGGACACCCTGGATACCTGGTTCAGCTCGTCACTA
>PFOA01000022.1:0-11714 GCA_002792275.1 Candidatus Saccharibacteria bacterium CG_4_10_14_0_2_um_filter_52_9
GTGACAAGTTCAAAAGATCAATTTACTCGATCACCACTGCGGGACGGAAGCGCCGAACCCGACCGCCGTCGCCACGGTCGTACCAGTCCGCGCTGACCCGGTCGACGCGGACGTCGGCAACCCGAGCGTGGCCGCGCGCCGCTTTTTCACCAGTTAGCCAAGTGGCTGTCCAGAGTTCACCGTTTTCATTAGCCAGTGGTTGGCTATCGGGTAGCGACTTGTCACCGCGGGCTTTGGCGTCAGCGATGAAAGCGTCATAAGCGGCTTCGGTCATGCCCGTGCGGCTGTCGATTTTTTGGCCATCAACTTCAATCATGAAGTTTTTGTCGGCTTTTTTATCAAAAAGGCCGTTCCAGCTACGCCTAGGATCATAATCTTCTTTGGAGTTGGCCATATCCAGGCCGTTGCCAGCCGTGTAGGCTAGCGTAAAACGGTCACTGCCGTCTTCGGCCGTGGTGCGCAACACCGAAAAGTCTTCTTTTGAAACGCCAAATTTTTCAGCCATCGCGGTAGTTAATTTGGTAGCTTTTTCTTGCTGTTCAGCAGACAGCTGATCAAATACGCTAGTTTCGGCCTTAGCTTCAGGTTTGGCAACAGGGTCTGATTCAACTTGTCCGCTACCATACAAAGCCTTCTCGCCCAGAGTGTTACGACCAATAAGATCGCCAGCAATTCCCACAAACCTGTCGAAACGATCGTACTCCTGACCTTCCCGATTTTCTATAGTTGCATAAGTTTCATCAGAAACACTAACACCTGGAATATTATTAACACGCTCAAGCGCAACTAGGTCAGCGTGAGTAGATACTTTATCGTCAAAAGCCTTGTTGGCCTCATTAGCTACTTTCACGCCAGCTTCGGCCGCTATGTGTTCTGGAGACGGATTTTCGTGTTTCATGTTGCTCATTGTACTATATTTAATCGAGTATGTCAACGATTTTCCAAATCAAGTCTTTGCCGTAGCGTTTGGGCATATGTTGTTTGATCAGATTTTGATAGCTGGCAACGTTGTTTAAGTTCAGGTTTTGGCTAATTCGCATGGTGGTTCTGGCTTGCAGGCGTCGGCCTGATGGCCATATATCAACTCCGAGATATGCCAGCTTTTTGTTGGCCGGCTGCACTCGATCATGCTTAGGATTTACCGGCAGTCCGAGTTGGTCGGCCAGAAATTGGGTGCCGATGATTTGAGCTGTTCGTGCCTCGGCTTCGTCCGCGCACCACAGCACGAAATCGTCACCATAGCGGACGTAGGCTCGCGGTTTCAGGCTGTGCAGGACGAATTGGTCGAGTTCATTGAGGTAGATGTTGGCGAAAATCTGGCTGGTCAAATTGCCAATCGGCAAACCGTGGACTGACTGACTGACTGACTGACTGACTGACTGACTGACTGACTGACTGACTGACTGACTGACTGACTGACTGACTGACTGACTGACTGACTGACGCAGTTTCGTAGCTGTCGATTATCTTGTCAAGCAAATCCAAGATCAATGGGCCCCGCAATTTCGTTCGCAAAAGCTGTTTCAAAACATGGTGATCAACGCTCAGCACGCACCTAAAGCGCACAAAGCCGCTTATCTGTTAAAAGCCCAGGCACAACTTGATATTTTGCGCTTGAAGCTCCGTTTGTACATGGAGCTAAAATTAGCCAACGAAACAAAGTTATTCCAGCTACACGCCGAACTGCAGGAAGCTGGTCGTATGTTGGGCGGTTGGCTTAAGAGTGTTTCGTAATCGAGTTTTGTGGAAAACCTGTTGCATATTTTACCTTTCAGGCATACATTTAGAATTATAAATAAGGAGTTAGACATGAGTGCCCTACAGTCCCTAGAAACCAACCTGGAAGATGTGTTTGTCAAAAACGCCCCGGCTCTGCCCGAAAACGGCAAAAAAATGATTGTTGAGTACCTGCCCTGGATTAATCTAGTCCTCGGTTTGATCTCGTTATACACGGTCTACATGCTCTGGCATTGGGCGCACCTGCTAGACGCCGCCAACAAGTTCATTGACTACGCCAACAGCATTACCCAGGCCTACGGCGGCACAACGGTCGCCGGCCATCGCCTGAGTGTTGTTGTTTGGGCCTCCATGGCCGTCATGGCCGTGCAAGCCGTGTTATACATACTGGCCTTCCCGGCTCTACGAGCCCGCAAAAAGTCCGGTTGGGATCTGTTATTTTACGCCCTGCTGGTTAACGTTGTTTACGGTGTCGTTGTTCTGTTCAGCGATTACGGTGGTGTCGGTAACCTGATCGGCTCGCTAATCGGCTCAGCCGTCGGCTTCTACTTCTTGTTCCAGATCCGCAGTCTGTACCTCAAAGCACCGGCTGCTGCCAAATAAAGTTCTTAGCTATTCCAGTTCGTGTATGCGGTCGTGATCGAGGCCGTAGTAGTGGGCGATTTCGTGCCACAGGGTGTGCTTGATGGCCTCTTTCAGATCGGCCGGACTCGAAGCCTGGTACTGCAGAGGTAATCTGAACAGTGTGATCTTGTCCGGGAAAGTCCTGGTCATGCCCTGCCGTTGCGGCAATGGCACGCCCTCATAGAGGCCCAGCAGTGTCTGATCATTGCGCAGTTCGAGCTCACGGCGTTGCTCGGGCGTTGGCAGCTCTTCGTATAAAATCGCGATGTTCTTGATATTTTTGACATGCTCGCCCGATAGTTCACCCAGCGCCTCGTCAATCAGCCGCTGAAATTCCTGGTCGCTGACTTCTATCACCTAAGCCTCGAGGTGTAGCCGCTTAATCAGCCAATCGCGCGACAGTATACTCAGGAACCAACCGGCTCGCGGGCCGGATTGCTGGCCGATAATCGCACGGTACAAAACGGCAAACATGTCTTTGGGCGCCAGGCCGGCGCTGTCTTTGAACTCATAGATAGCCTGATGGAACCAGGCACCGTCGGCCTCGGCCGGGGCTTGGCTGATCTTGTCGGCCAACGCTGTCAGAAATTGCTTTTCGGCATCGCTAAAATCATCGGCCTTGATGGTTGACTGAACGGAGAACTTGACCTCTTGGGGGGCGTGCTTTTCCAGCCAGACATCTATAAAATGCAGTTCGGCCTCGATGATGGCACTGTCCTCTTCGACCGTAGGTGCGTATTCGGTACGGCGAATTATATCCAGGGTGCGCGCCGGGTCTTTAAGAGCCGCCTGGTAGCTGGCCACCAGATGCGAGAAAGGTACCCGGCTGATGGTGGGGCTGGCGACACCGTGCAGTGAGATATCAATCAACTGCTTGTCGGCGTCCGATTTGTCGGCTTTTGCCAGCAGAGCGCCAAAATCGTCTACCAATTTAATAAGGGTTTCGCCCTGGTCAAAGAATAACTGCTTGTCGGGCGGAAAACGCAGGATAAAATACCAGACCACCTCGGCCGGTAAGACCTCGAGCAGTTCGGCGGCGGTAATCACATCGCCGGCGCTTTTACTCATTTTTTTGGTTTCGCCGGTGCGGTTAATAAAGTTATAGGGCAGAGGGATGGGCGGCTGGATGCCAAAAACGCGTTGAGCGATAATGGCGCCGGTGTCATATGAACCACCTTTTGTGGCATGATCACGTCCGAAAGGTTCGGCGTCGACGTCCAACAGCCACCAGCGAGCCGGCCAATCAATCCGCCAGTTCAGCTTGACTGCCCCGGCGTCGTATTTAATTGTTTGGCTCTGGCCGTCTTTGTCTTTATAGACCAGGCTCTTATCGTTGGGGTTGATGCTGACAAATTGGCGATTTTTTAGGTAGCCCTCTTCAATCACCTGAATCGGCGACCACTGATCATCGACTTTGTGACCGGAGACAGTTTCCAGGGTTTCGCGTATAGCCGCCTGCTCCTGCAGAGCCTTTTCAATCGCCTCTACAAAAAAGCCTTGGCGATATTTTTCGTGAGCCCGGACGATTTCCATATCGAGGTGCATGCCCTTGGCGGCAGTCACCAGATCCTTCAGGTAGTAGTCGGCATACGATACATCAGAACCATCGGGCGATGGTACGTCACACAGTGGTTTACCCAGATATTGTTTGAAATCATCGGGTACGCCCACTGGCACTTTACGAAAAACATCCAGGTCATCAACAATGTGCAGATGCCTGGCTTGGCGCTGACGCTTTTTGAGCTCGTAGGCGATGGCTTCGGCCGTAACAACCTCGCGCAAGGTGCCCAAGTGGTAGGTTCCGGACGGCGAAACGCCGGAAGAAACCACAATCTCACCCTCCGGATGGCGGGCCATCAACTTATCAACAACATTGTTTAACCACTGCATATAGCTAAAGTATAGCAGTCGGGGCTTAGCTGATGTCGACGATTTTGTAGGTGGTGGTGTCGGTAGGGGTCTGAATCTCGATTGATTCGCCCTCTTTTTTACCGACCAGAGCCTGGCCGATTGGCGATTCGTCGCTGATTTTGCCGTTTAGGGGGTCAGCTTCTACGGTGCCGACAACCTGGAATTCTTTGCTTTTGCCATTGCCCTTTAACTTGACTACAGAGCCGAGCTGGACTTTGCTATCGCCGCGGGGCTTTTTGATGATTTCGACGTTTTGCAAGATGTTCTCGATGTCGGAAATACGGGCTTCGGTGCGATCCTGCTCGGCGCGAGCAGACTGGTATTCGGCGTTCTCGGCCAGGTCACCCAGCTCGCGGGCAGTTTTAATGGCATCGGCAATAGCCGGGCGCTTGGCGACCAAGGTGTCGAGTTCGGTTTGGAGTTCGTTGACGCCGGATTGGGTCAATCTAAACAGCTTCTTCATGGGTATCTCTCCTTAAAACCAGTAACTGTATTGCGCCCAATTATAGCAAGTTTTAGCTATTAATGCCTAGTGCTTTCCGAAGTTCCTCTGCACTTACCTGCCCGGCCGTGTCTGAAGTACGGGCTTTTAGCTCATAGAATTTGCCGGCTACCGTCTTGTCGCTGATAACTACGCGGTATGGAATGCCCAGCAAATCGGCGTCGGCAAACTTCTCGCCGGCTCGCACTGCCGGACGATCATCATACAGCACTTCAACACCGGCGGTCATCAGACTGTCATAGAGCTCGTCGGCCTGCTTAACGACAGCCGGGTCTTCGCCCAAACGAGCGAGATAAACCTTGGCCGGCGCGATATTTTCTGGCCATACCAATCCTTTATCATCGGCAAAATGCTCGGCCAGCAGACCCATCAACCGACTAATGCCGATGCCATAACAGCCCATGATTATCGATTGCTGTTTGCCGTGCTCATCGGTGTAGTAAACCCCCAGGTCGTCGGCGTATTTGGTTCCTAGGGGGAATATGTTGCCGACTTCGACCGCCCGTTTTTCTACCAGCTCATCCTTTTTGAGGCCTAGTTGGGTCAGGATTTCATCGTTATAAATCTCTTTATTAACGGCCAGCCGCTTGGTTTCATCGAGGTAGATCGTATCTTCGCCAACGTGGCTAAGGGTCTGGAACTCGTCGCTGAACTGGCTGAAAATACCGCCGCTGGCGTAGGTGCGATAGGTGATGTCACCGATGCCCAGCCTACTGTAGACTTTCATGTAAGCCTCGGCACACTTTTCGTAGAACGCATCGTGCTCCTTTTGGTCGCGGCTGAACGAATAAAGATCCTTCATCAGGAATTCACGGCCGCGCATCAAGCCGCTTTTGGCGCGCAGTTCGTTGCGGAACTTGGTACCTATTTGGTAGATGTAAACCGGCATATCCCGATAAGAACTAACGAATTCGTGCAACATGTCGGTGATCGGCTCCTCGTGCGTCAGGCCAACGCCTAGTTCGGTGCCGTTAGCCAGTTTGGTTTTGAACCAGTTATCAACCTTTTTATCATCCCAGCGGCCGGTTTTCTCCCAGATGTCCTTGGGCTGTAGCACGGTCATCCAGACCTCGTTGCCGCCAATGGCGTTCATCTCTTCGCGGACAATCGTAGATATGTTATGCAATACGCGCTTGCCGAGTGGTAAATATGCATAGACGCCTGCCATCTCCTTATGGATGAAGCCGGCCTGGATCAACAACTGAGCATTGCGAACCGTTTCGTCTGCCGGCGTAGTTTTGCTGGTTTTAGTAAATAATTGGCTGCGTCGCATAGATAATCTTAATTACACTCAGTTTACTATGTTTTAGGAATTAGTGAGCCGGGAAATGCGTGCCGGACTGCTTTTGCATTAGCGACTGTGGGCCTAGATCGGCCGCGCCGATATGGGCTTCTATGCCCAGCGCCGATACTTTCAGGCCGACAGCAACCTTGGTGCGCATACCGCCGCGCCCCATATTTCCCGGTTGATCTGACAGGTCTCGCGCCCAATCGGCATTAGCATCATTTACCTCGCGTACCACGCGACCCGATTCATCCAGCAAGCCTTCCACGTCTGTCATAAGACACAGTTGTTCTGCTTCTAGGAGCTCTGCAATGTGACCGGCCAGGCCATCATTATCGCCGCCGTACTTTAGCTTGGCAATTTCCAAATCGCTTAGGGCGTCATTTTCATTAACGACGCTGACCACTCCGGCGGCGGCATTATCCAGCATTACCCTGCGCAACATACCGCCTTCTTGGCGATCTTTAATCTCATGATGTGTTACCAGCAACTGTCCGGAGTGTATATTATGCTGAGCCAGAGCCAGTTGCCAGCCGGTAAAGTTCTTGCCACTACCGACTGTTGCCAGAGTTTGTTCACTGGCATCAACACCCTGGGCACCCAATATGACCCGCCCTACGGCAACTGCGCCGGAGGTCACAACCACAAGACCATAGGTATGTTTTAACTCTGCAAGATCATAGGCGAAGTGATGTAGGCGTTTGGTATCCATGCCGATGCCGTTCGCCACGCTGGACGAACCATATTTAACGACTGCGATCGGTAACTGCTCACTCATAAGTTTCAATGATTAACAGTAGTACTATAACATCAATGGATGTTAAGCACAAAGAGAGCCACGAAGGCGATGCCGTTTTTGATGGCGTGCAGGGTAATGGACGCCCACAGGCCATTGGTTTTTTCGCGCAGGTAAATCAATACCAGGCTGAGGATGAAGGTGTCAATGGCGGCGATGTACAGCGGGCCGCTTGCCCCGCCCTCCGGTAAGTGGGCGGCGGCGAACAAGGCGCTGGTAGTCACTACGGCCGCGCCGAGCGGCAGAGCCTTCTTAAGCGTGCTGTACAGAAAGCCGCGCACCATGATTTCTTCGGCCAGAGGCGGCAAAACCACCAGGCTGATGAAGGTCATTATTAGCGGCACGGCACCGCTGACGTGGTCAAAACCCAGCTGCTGCTGTTGATCAATGTTAAGACTGGGCACGAAGTGCTGAACCGCCGCCACCGTTAGTACGTAGAACAAAAAATAGAACGGCACGGCGGCCAGGCCATAGGCCAGGTCGCTCCAGCGCGGGCGGCGCAGGCCAATGGCCTTAAAACTGAGCTTGTAGCCGCGCAGAAAGGCATAGATGGCGCCAATCATCAGACCTTCGGCCATAAGAATAAACAGGAACTGAACGCTGATTGAATTGTCGGACCAGTCAACGGCCCGGGCGTTAGACCAGTGCTTGTAGATAGGATACAGCGATATAACCAAGGCACTGACTATCTGCGAGGCGTAAAAAACGATGGCCGCGAACAACAGGCCCCACCAAGGATTCCACGGTACCTGCGATTCGGTGGGTTGCTGTGGCGGCTCAGAAGAAGCGTTTGACATCGACAATAGTGATTAAGACTATCAGGCTGATCAATACCAGAAAGCCGACTGTGTTAATGGCCTCCTCGGCTTTGGGTGACAGCGGCCGCTTAAGGCCGCGGCTGATCAGGGTCAGCCATAGCCGCCCGCCGTCCAGGGCCGGCACCGGCAGAATGTTCATGATGGCCAGGGTGAGTGATATGTAAGCAACAATAAACAGTACAAACTGGTAGCCCAGCAGGCTGCCGCTTTTGAGGATTTCAAAGATGCCCACCGGCCCGGAAACATCGGCCGAGGCGGTTGTTTGACCGTTTTGCCGGGCGGTGTCATTACCGGTGACGGCACCGGCAATCCAGCCGCCCAGGCCGGCCAGAGCGTGCCCCAGGCCGTGAAAAGTCAGGCTGGTCAGCTGGGCGCTGAGCCCTACGGCCACGATGGGCGCCGACCAGGTAGAACGCTGTAAATGAAAATCGGATGGGATAATACCCAGGTAGCCCTTGGGATTATCAGTTTTTTGGCTGGCCTGAACTGTTTTCGCATCGAGCAGCTTGGCGTTGGCATGGCGGTCAAAGCCGTCACGACGATAAAAAACCCGCACGTCTTTGCCGGCAAACGCCTTGGTGAGGCGCGGAACTTCGTTAGTGCCGGCAATTTCTACTGGACTGTAGCCCGATTGCTGGATAGCCACCAGCTCGTCATCTGATCGCAAGCCGGCTTTGGCGGCCGGCGAACCAGGCTCTACATAACCCACCAGGACTTTGGAAGACACGATTTTGGTATCCGACTTGACTGTAAACTGATTGCCGACCAGCTTGGGCATGCCCACCAGGGCAATCAGCATGAACAGAACCAGTGCCGCCATCAGATTCATAAACACACCGGCCGCCATAATCTTGGTTTTTACCCAAACGCTGGCGGCACCGAACGTGCCGGGCTCGGTGTCCCCGTCGTGCTCGCCTTTCAGACGCACAAAGCCGCCCAACGGCAAGGCATTGATGGTAAAGTCCCAGCCGGCTTTGGTTTTGCGCTTATATAAGCGTGGCGGAAAAAAGATACCGAATTCTTCGACATCTACGCCGTTACGGCGCGATACAATAAAGTGCCCGAACTCGTGAACCACGATCAGGCCGATAAAAAGGATGAGCCCCGCAACTAACAACAAAACTGACATTCATACCTATTGTAGCAAACATCACGCTCGCAGACTCTTTACAAAGCGCTTATGCGGTGTATAGTATTTTATAAGGGCTACAAAACCCAAAACGAGTAAAAACAGAGGTTAAAAAGTGAGTCGGGCAATTATACCAAACGTGGTGGTTGGTAATGAGTTCACGCTACCACAACCAAAAATAAGAATGACCACTCCGGTGGCCGCCCCACAGCCGGTTCTGGCCGCGCCGACGCTCGACGACGTCCAGCTTGATTTTGAAAAAGTGCCCCGCCGTGGCCGGGCTTTCTTTACTTATCCATTGGAAGTATTTCACCGCTACAGTGTAGGCGCTTTTGCCCTGTTGTTTTTGGTTGTTGGATCGTCTGCTATCACCGTCGGTGGAGCCTACCAGTCGGCCCGCATTACCCTGGCCACAAACTCCAGCAACACCTTGCGGATTCCGGCTCAGCCCCTACGCGGACCAAACACCATAGTTGCCCTGGCTTCTACGGGTGAAACCGTGCAACGCATTATTAACCAGCCGCTAAGTCTAACAGTGGGTGGCCAGCCAGTCGCCATAAATGCCGATACTATCAAAAGCTGGTTGCAGGTTGTAGCCAATCATAAGCAAGGTGTGGCTTATATACACGTCAACGAAACAGCCATTGGCAAGTCTTTGGACGAGGCCGCTACTCCTTTTACTAAAGCAGCTTCCGATCAGGTCACAGTAACCTATAGCGATGGCAGCTCGAGTGTTATCGCCACCGGCAAAAACGGTTCTAAAGTTGGCGATACTACTGCCGCTCGCCAACAAATCGCCCAGAGCTTGCTTGGCGCCAAGGGTCTGCAGGCTAACCTGCCCGTCGAATCACTGGCCTTCGCCGCAGTTACACCGGCCGCTTTCGATAAATTAATAGAGGTTAATGTGGTCAGCAAGCAGATGTGGCTCTACGATAAAGGCGCCCTGACTCATCAATATCCTATCAGTGCCGGCGCAGCGGCCACACCAACTCCGATTGGCCAGTTCAAGATATATTCCAAGCTAGCCGTGCAGGACATGAAGGGCTTTAACGCCGACGGCAGTAAATACTTACAGCCGCATGTGCGCTGGATCAACTACTTCCTGCCAGGCGGCTATGCCGTACATGGTAACTACTGGCGTCCGCAGAGCTGGTTCGGCGCCATCAACAGCTCCCACGGCTGTGTATCCCTGCCCGACTCACAGGCTAAAGAAGTTTACGACTGGGCACCGCTCGGCACCACCGTGATCACCCACGCTTAGACTGTCAGGATCTCTTGTTCTTTGGATTTGGCCATCAGCTCGATGTCGGACTTGGCTTTGTTCATGGCTTCTTCAACTTGAGTGGTCAGGCGCTTGGCGCCGTCTTCGCCGATGTCTTTATCTTTTTTGGCCTCGTTGATAATGCCCAGGGCATCGTGGCGAATCGACCGCAGGGCGATCATGGCGTCTTCCTGCTTTTGGCCGACCTGCTTGGCCAGCTCGCGCCGCCTTTCTTCGTTGAGCGATGGGATAGGCACCCGCACTACCCGACCATCATCTGAAGGATTCAGCCCCAGCGCTTGATTGTTACGGATAGCATCGGCAATTGCCGCCAGGTTATTCGGGTCGAACGGCGTGATCTGTAGTAATTGCGCCTCGGGAGCGGCGATGGTTGAGGCCTGGTTCAGAGGCATTTGGGTGCCATAAACTTCAACCGTAACACCGTTGAGCATACTAGCGCTGGCCCGGCCGGTGCGCAGACTCTTCAGAGCATCGCCAAAGCGCCCCACGGCTTGAGTAAGCTTGGTTCGGGCATCGGTAACTATTTGCTGGGGATTCATCCTTGCTCCTTATGAAACTTATAATACGTTAAAAATTGCAGCAGTTCTATATCATCCGGCGCTACATTCGGAAAATCCTGACGCATTCTATTGAGCTGATCCTCCGTAGGACCAGACTGTCGTAATAAGGAAAGTGGCTGTTCGCTGGGGTGAGACCGCAAATAATCCAACAGAGCCAGGCGAATAATATCGCTACGACTGGTCATTTCTTTATCGACCGCCTCGTCAGTTAGCTCCAGCAGGTCTGCTGGTACGGTGATGGTTACTTTGCTAGCTAACTTTCTTACCATGGCCGGCTTTCTTCGTAAACGGTATGAGGAAGTACTTTATCATACCGTTAGCAGATACATTAAACAACAAGGAAAGGAGCTAGCTTAGCTGGTTTTGCTGGGCTAGAGCCTTATTTAATATTTTTTGCTTTTAAAGCTCGCCGAGTGCTAGGCGTGAAAAGCGCCTAACGACGATGTTTTCGCCCAGGCGGGCCACGTGGTCTTTGACATAATCGGCCACAGTTTGGGCGGGATCTTTAACGAACGGCTGTTCCAGAAGCTCAGCGGTATCGGCCGGCTCACTGGCAGCGATGTGTAGGCATAAATCTTTGACCAGTGCCTTGAACTCCTCAGTCTTGGCTACGAAATCGGTTTCGCAGTTAACTTCCACGACGACACCGATGCGGCCGTCATGGCTATAGCTGCCGATGACACCGGCCCGGGCTTCGCGCTCGCCGCGTTTTTCGGCCTTGGTGAGACCCTTTTTGCGCATGGCGGCCAGAGCTTTGTCGAAGTCGCCAGCGGCTTCTTCGAGGGCGCGTTTGGCGTCAGTCAGGCCAACGCCAGTTAAATCTTTGAGTCGTTTGATCTCTGCAATATCAATTGCCATTACTACACCTTCACTCTTTCAATTTTAGCTTTCTCCATGGTGCCGGGTTCTTCGACCGGTTCGGCCTTGATTTTAGACTTGCCGGTTTGGATCGCAGTTTTAACGTAGTCCAGGATTAGCTGAATCGTCTTGATAGCGTCGTCGTTGGCTGGGATGGGGTAAGTCACCTGGCTGGGATCGGCGTTGGTGTCGACCAGGGCGATGATCGGAAT
>PFOA01000022.1:11750-19163 GCA_002792275.1 Candidatus Saccharibacteria bacterium CG_4_10_14_0_2_um_filter_52_9
ACCTCGAGTTTGTTGTACTTGTTAGCCAGTTCGCCTGATTCTAACCGAGCCTCAAGGTCTTTGACGTGCTTAACGCGACCATTTATGGTGTTGGCATTGGTGAGCATGCCGCCCAGCCAGCGCTCGGTTACAAATGGCATGCCGACTTCTTCGGCAGTTTTGCGGACGATGTCCTGAGCCTGGCGCTTGGTGCCAACCAACAGGATCTGCTTGCCCTCGGCCGCCGTCCTGGTGATGAAGCTCAGAGCTTCTTCCAGGGCTATAACGGTCTGCGCCAGATCAATAATATGCGTGCCGCCCCGCTTGCTGTGGATGTAGGGTGCCATTTTGGGGTGCCAACGCTCGGTTTTATGCCCGAAATGCGCGCCGGCCTCCAATAATTGCTTAATGTCGACGTTTGTCGCCATGAGTAGTCCTTTCTCTTCGGCTAAGGTGCCTGCACGGTCCGCTCAAGGTGCCGCCCAGGAGGATTGATTCCCTAGCCTGCTTAATATATTACTCGGCTATTGTAACAGATGTGCTGTCTTCGTTCAAGACCGGCCGGGCAATAGTCAACAAGCCGGCAGTAGCAACATAGATGTGCTCTACGGCTTCCAAGCCTGAGCCCCGAAACAGCCAACGACGCGGTTGGCCCTCTGTGATACCTACTGAACTCACCCGAGTAGTTAGCATCCTCAGAAACATGGCTCTTTTGGCAAAGCTAATTTTGGCTTCCATTAGGCTCCTATAACCCTTGGGCTCTATGACTTTACCGTGCATCTCAACCGCACAAGCCGCTTCACTCATGCGTTGTGATGCCTGTAGAGCCGCTTCGTCGGCCGGACAGTCCGGCTCACTGACTATTGCAGATAAAACGTAGCTACTGCCCTCTTTGTTATAAGCGCCAAACATTATCTTGGGGTCTGGCTCCACATAGCCCGTTTTAGCCATATCACTTAAATCTTTAACAAGACCGTAGAAACCACTCAAGGCCGCCCCTTTACGCCGAGTGTCGCTCCAGTCAATCAACTCCGTATTAAATGCCAGCTGGGTTCGACCCTCTTCTGATACTTCTTGGGGCACCATTATCTGCAAATCGCCAAATTTGCCACTGGAGTTGAAGACATGATTGCATTTGAGGGCCTCAGCAATCACTTTTTCTGGACCGCTAATAACCACCGGGCTGTTTGCGCGGCCATCTTCAAATTCAAAACGCAGTGCTTCTGACATACGCAAATTCTGCCTTACAAATTCAGCTTTTACAAGCTTAAGCAACTTCGGTAGCCTATTGTGCTAAGTCCGATATTTGTTATAATCAACGTATTAACAATTTATAAGTATAAAGAGTGCAGCGAGAGACCTAGCTCCGTGACCTGCCAGCAACCAGCCCTCATTTGGCAACGGTGCTCCATCTAGCCCGGGTAACGGGAATGATATTGCCTTCGGCCACTGTCCTTCCTTCATACCCCGGAGAAAGGATTTTTTAATGCCCGAAACACTGCCCCTGCCATGTACAGGTCGTTATGCAACTGAGGAAGAGCTGACTGAGTCATTATCACGAAAAGGCACTGCCCTGCCCGGGTCAGGCCTGTACCCACGCGACGGCACAGAAACGGTGACCGCCATTGAATCGGCTATTTCAGAGGTTACTATTCCCGAGCAACATTTGAACGTAGTTGTCGGAGCGGGCATGTCGGCTGTGTCCGGTGCTGTTCGATTCGGTTTGGCAACAACTGGCAACGAACGCGGCAACCCGGCTCCCTTGGCTCATGCCCGCGAACTATACGAGCAATCCACAAGAGTATTTGATAATCTACGTTCCATCGGAGTTGCTAGAACCACGTTTGACAGCGGCGATGCAACTTCCGTTGGCCGGGTTGTAGCCAAAAATCCGGGTGTGATATTTGCCGAGACCGTAGCCAATACGCCCGGTATGCCTGTTCTGGATGTTATGGAATTACTGGAAAGAACCAGAACCCACGCGTCTGACAAAGACAGGCCAATTGCAGTATTAGACAATACTCTACCCCTGTCCACTGGCATAGATTTTAACTCAATGCTAACACCCGATGACCGCGTGTTAATTGTAGAAAGCCCTACCAAAAGCGCCATGCACAATGGCGGCCTGCTTGGTGCCGTTTACAGCAAAAATGAGGAGCTGATGGATGGTTTCCGCAAATTCAAGGCCACAGAAGGCCTGGTAACTTCAACCCAGGCCGACCAAGAGATTCTTGAAGCGCTGGAAGCTACCATACCGGGATTTCATAGCCGCAACCGTGCTTTGTTCGAAAGCACTGGCCGAATCGCCGTTGCTCTGGCCGATGCCCAGGCCGAGCTTGGCCGCAGTACCGATTTTACGGTTGATTTCCCCCTACTCCCGAACCACGACAATTACGACTATGCCGATGAGCATCTTGTTAACGGCGTATCACCGGTGGTATTCATGGCCTGCACAAATTTTGAAGAAGGTTCGGCCAGGAATCTTTACCGGAGAATCTCAAAGCATCCCAGAATACTGGAACTGATAAACGACGGACAAATATACGGAGGTCAGAGTTTTGGTTTTAAAGAAGCCAGTTTGTTATACAGCCACGATGCCAACTACGTTAGAATAGCCGGCGGCTACGATGTTGATCAGGACGCCCTAGCCGATGCCATTTACGAAGCCGCCGCAGACGCCTAGACAGTTAACCCTTCCTTTGTCATGGTGATACACTCCGTGTATCATTCGTGTATCACACCTTCAGAGGTGTTGACCGCTGGCTAACAGATGTGTATAATGAAGTTTCTATGAAAAAGAGTTTGCACCCCGACAATTACCGGCACGTTGTGTTCGAAGATCTCAATAACGGTTTTCGCTTTTTGACGCGCTCCACCGTGGCCGCCGAAGAAACCACCAAGTGGGAAGACGGCAACGAATACCCTTTGGTTAAGGTCCACATCACCAGCGCCTCGCACCCCTTCTTTACCGGCGAAGAGCGCATCCTGGACATCGAAGGCCGCGTAGATAAGTTTAAAGCCCGCGCCGCCGCCGGTGCCGCCAGCAAAGACAAGCGCGCTGCGGCCGCCAAAAAGTCCGCCAAGCGCACCGCCGCCAAGATCGAAAAAGCCGAAGTTAAGGCCGAAAACACCAAAGTCTCTAAGTAGCTCGCCAGCCTGCACATCTGCCTGGATAATTACTCTTCGAGCGGTTTTTTATTTATACTGAACGAGAACACCATGGATCAGAAAGAACAATCATTACGTGCCGAGTTGGCGGAACTGGACAGCAAGCTCCGGGATCCGGCCATTTTCAGCCATAAGTCATACCCCAGGATTGCCAAGCGCAAGAGCGCTATAGAGGGGCTGTTAGCTCTGTTTGATGCCAAGACCAAGCTGTTAGAGGCCAAGGCTTCGGCCGAAGCACTCAAGACCAGCCCTGATGCCGATATGCAACAGATGGCCGCTCAAGAGCTGGCCGAACTGGCACCCAAGCTGGCATCCAACGAGGAGAAGCTGATTGAAGCCCTGACACCTCACGATCCGAACGATGACCACGACGTTATTATAGAAATCCGGGCCGCCGCCGGTGGCGACGAATCCAGCCTGTTCGCCGGCGAGTTATACCGTATGTACAACCGTTGGGCCGAGAATCATAACTATAAGAGTGAACTGATCAGCGAAAGCCCCAACGAAGTCGGCGGCTTTAAAGAGATCACCTTTGCCTTGCGCGGCGATGAAGCCTACAAAAACCTGAAGTTTGAAGCCGGTGTACACCGCGTCCAGCGCGTGCCGGTTACCGAGAACCAAGGCCGGGTTCACACTTCCACCACCACTGTTGCAGTTCTGCCTGAAGCCGAAGAAACCGACATTGAGATCGACCCGAATGACCTGCGTATAGATGTTTTTCGCAGTGGCGGTCACGGCGGCCAATCTGTTAATACGACTGATTCGGCAGTTCGCATTACCCACTTGCCCACCGGATTGGTAATCACCAACCAAGACGAGAAATCCCAGATCAAAAACAAGGCCAAGGCCATGAGCGTGCTGCGTTCGCGCCTGTTACAGCAGAAGATCGTTGAAGAAGCCTCTGCTCTCAGCGATACCCGTAAGAAGTTAATCGGCAGTGGCGACCGTTCTGAGAAGATTCGCACCTATAACTTCCCTCAGGATCGCATCACCGACCACCGCATCGGTTACAGCCGCTCTAACATCCTCGCCGCCCTGGCTGGCGACATCGACGACCTGATCGAAGCCCTTCAGAACGCCGAGCACCAACTCCTTAACCATGAATAAATAATTATTTTACAGGGGTAGAATTAGATAATCCGGCCAGGCGAAGCGTGAAATCAGCGTCAGCAGCCTTCTTCACGGCTGCAGAATCAACGCCTGCACTCGGATCAAGTGATAGAATGTCCTGCCTGGTGGCGTCGTTAAGCTCTTGAAGAGCTTGATTGTAGGTAGCGAGATCTGCGTTAGCTTCGGAGGTTACGGCTGGAATCGCTTCGCTTGAGGCTTGGTCAATATCCCTGGTTAGCCGTTCAAAGCGCTTGAATTGCTGACTGTTCGAAGCGTATGGAATACCATCTTTTGTCTCGCTAGCCCTGACTGCAACTACCGTTGCTTTCTCCTCGGCCGGTGTCTTACCATCGAGTTTTGCAAAACCTTCGGCCTCTTTATCGGTCAGTGGCCGGCCGTCACTCATAATTTTACGGAGAGTAGTAGAGCTGGTGCTCGGGGGAATCGGAAATCCAAACGGCAGCTCTCTACCGATTACTTTTCCGTCTTTACTTAGAGCCGGATATGGAGTGTCCGTTTCCATTTGCCGCGCGGTTATGGCATATGTGCCATCTCCAACTGTTGCTTTAAGATATCGAAGCTGCTCGATATCACTTACGGTGCTGTTGGCGCTATTTTCAACGCGTTCTGCGATCGGATCCAGGGTTTCATGGTCGCTTTTTGCAGAACCCTCGACATAGGCCACGCCACCTGCAGCTAACGCTGCTGTGGCGGCCAAGACGCCTATAGCACCGATAGCACTGGCGCCATGTTGATTATCCTTTGTGTTTTCCGGGTTTGATTGAAACATTTTTATTTTTTATTAACTTTCACAATAATAGCAAAATAATGCTGATTTGTCAATACTTGCCTGATCCCATATACTTCATTCATGAACGTAGATGTCTGGCTTAAGAACAGCGTGAAAAAGCTCGAGTCTGCCGGGATCGGTACCGCGCGGCTGGATCCGCTGGTTTTGCTGGAGGATGTGCTGAACGTGGATAGAGCCAAGCTGCTGGCGGAGCCGGAACTCGAAATTTTATCCAGTCAGGCGGCTGAACTCGCAAAATTGCTCAAACAACGGGCTAAGCATGTACCCCTCGCCTATGTGCGCGGGCATACCGAATTCTATGGTCGTGATTTTGTGATCACGCCGGCCGTGCTGGAACCGAGGCCTGAATCGGAGGCTATGATCGACCTGTTGAAAGAACTGCCCAATTTACCTACTCAGCCCTGCTTGGCGGATGTTGGCACGGGTAGCGGCGCACTGGGTATTACGTCAGCCTTGGAGTTGCCTGGTAGCCAGGTTGACCTGCTGGAGATCGATACCAAAGCCCTAGAAGTGGCTAAAATTAATGTAGATAAATTTACATTGAAATTACAAGTTATTGAAAGTGACCTTTTATCGCAGTCGAAAGCCGTCTATGATGTACTCCTCTGTAACCTGCCCTACGTACCAGATGATTATCAGATAAACCGAGCTGTTTTGCATGAACCCAGGATAGCGCTCTTTGGGGGACCTGATGGTCTGAATGTATACCGTAAACTCTTTAAACAGGTCGAAAAACGCTCAAAACAACCGTTGTTTATTTTAACAGAGTCGCTACCGATTCAACATAAGTCTTTGGTGGCGATCGCCTTGGAATCAGACTATAAATTATTCAAAATAAATGACTTTATACAGGTCTTTATCCGCACTAATTAATGGGTTTTGGCTGGGCTGGGTGCGGTTTTTGAGCAACTTATGGAGCTGTGTTTTGCCACCTCGCCAAGCGAAAAATCGAACTATTTTTTTGACGAACTGATGATTAATAAATTGGCCGCGCGGGCTTTGATCAACTTTTTTATAAAGCTAGACGACTTTGTCGCCCCAATCGGAGAATGCCAGAACTACTAATACTATGGCCAACATTATAAAGATGAACTGGCGGCGGACACCCTTGCTCAGGCGATCATTGTGATCCAGGTAGTACAGCACCGCCAGGCCGTAGCCCAGAGTGCTAAGTAACAGTGTCGGCTGTGCCACCCCGCCGTAGAATAATAACCAGTGGCTGAGCAACCAGGCCAATGCCGCGCCAAAATAACCCCATACAAAGGCCAGCATCTTGGCATAAGGCTCCTCAAAGGTGTCCAGAAAGTGCCGAGCCGCCAAAAAACAGAACAGTCCGGTCAGGAAGGTCAGGCCGTAGACCGGCCCGTCGGCCCAAGTCAGATAAAGTGCCGAGAGTGCGGCCAGTTGGCCTAAAAACGCCTGGGCGGTAATCATGGGAACAGTAGTGCCGGGCTTGATGGCCAACAGCCAGACAGCATAGACCAGCGCCCAGCCAGCCTCAAACAACATACTGCCGGTATGGTTCATGAACACCACGATAGACAAGCCGACCATCAGGTCAATGGCATTAGCGCGAAGGTTGGCCGCCCAAAAGCGCGGCCGGACCGCAAACATCCGCCATTTGCTCAATACGATCATGGCCAAGGCTAGTTGCACAAAATTGAGCCTTACCAGTATAAAGACGGCGGCCGGCAGAACCAGCACCAAAGCCAGGTGTAAAACATGGGCGATGCCGCTGGTGGGCTTAATTGTTCGGAGTAGTGGTCTCATTGCTACCTATTATGATAACAAAGTCGGCACCATTCGTAGGTATTGAAGTATCGCCCAAGCTATCGGCCGCCTGCTGGTTAAAGCGTTGCTGAAGGTAGTTTTTGGTGTATTTGTTGCGGTGAGTCAGATCTACAAGCGTTGTCTGGTTCCAGCCGCTGGTGGGCGTATTGCCGGTTCCGATCACATTATAGCCGTAGGTTTTCAGCTCATCGGCTCTGGCAGTCGCCAGACCGGGTACAGTACTGCCATTGAGTATCAGCACCTTGGCCTTCTCCTTTGTAATATAAGGATCTTTTAGCTTGCTACGGATAAATTGCTGGATAGCTTCGTACTTGAAGAGGCCGGCTTTCGGTAGTACTACGGACTGGCCGTTTATATTGCCGCCGGTTACATAGGGTTCGGCGACGTCTGCCAAGCTAAAGGAGGTAACGCCGGTGTCGCCAACAGCTTTCAGCATGCCGTACAGACGGTTGGCGTTGCCGAGTGACAGATCGGTTTGTACATTGTTGCCAAAAGCACTGAGCAGGCCGGACATTTTTACCGGATTGCTCAGGGTGCCTAAGTTCACTACCTTG
>PFOA01000022.1:19185-21828 GCA_002792275.1 Candidatus Saccharibacteria bacterium CG_4_10_14_0_2_um_filter_52_9
TCCGCTGGCGCTCAGAGCGGGCAAAGTCACTGGTGGTTTCACGCGAACGGGCATATATAAGAGCGCCCCGGCCATCGAATATCTGTGGGCCTGCCTTAGCCAGCACCGGGTTATTGGCGTTTTCCCAGGCCATGGTCGGATCAACCAGATCGGCCGGCACATCAATATTAACGCCGCCAACGGTGTCAACGGCCTGCTTAAAGGCCTGAAAATCAACTAAGACATTGTAGTCGATCTGAACGCCCAGAACTTCTTCAATCGTCTGATCGACGACCCTGAAGCCGGCCTTGATAGCCTTGGGATCGGTGCTACCGGCCATGACCTTACCCAGATATTTGAATTCGCCGGTTTGCCAGGCGGCATTGAGCTTCATAACACCGTGGCTGGGCACGTTTACCCAGAGGTCGCGAGGAATGCTTAATAATGATGTGGTGTGATTGACGGGGTCTACACTGGCCAGCATTAGCGTGTCGGTCAGATCGGGCGCATCGTGCGTACCACCGCCCCGGCCCAACAGCAAGATGTTAATCCTGCCCCGTCCCTCGCCTTTTAACAACTCCGGTTTTACGTTGGCTTGGAGAGCTGCGGCGGTTCCGCTGCCGCCCTTAAAGACTTTATGAAGCTTGAGATAGCTCTGTGAAAATACCAGGCCGCCCATAGTAATCACCAACACTACGGCTATTGCCAGGCCACGCGAAGCTCGCCGTCGGGCGCGGCGCCATTTGACCTGTTTAACCAAGCGGGTCGGGCTGTCTTCACCCGGTAATTCCATACTGATCGGCAGGCGCCGGGCCTGTACCGGTATAGCGTGTGGACGAGGTCTAATGACCGGAGTTATCTGGGGGCGTGGCGACAGAGCCCTCGGTACAGGTTGCGGACTTCCAAGGGGGGTTTTTATTATTTGGCGCTGTGTTTGTGTTGCAGGCCGTTTGAATCGTGACCGGTCCATCTCTATTACCCGCCTAGTATAACTCCATAGCGCTTATGAGTAAAGGGGTCGATTATGCTATAGTTATAGCCTGTATGAACAATAAACCGGTCATTTCGGACCAAACAGATCCCGCCGGGCCACGCCACTCTGGCTGGCGCGAATTGGCATCTACCGTCGGCATATTATTGACGGCCTTGGCTGTCGCCTTGTTCATTATTGCCTTCGTTTTCCGGTCTTACCAAGTCGACGGTCCAAGCATGGAAAACACCTTACAGAACGCCGATAAACTGATTATCTGGAAGGTGCCGCGCACCTGGGCGCGTATCACCCATCATAACTATATTCCCCAGCGCGGCGACGTGATTGTGTTTGCCCAGACCGGCCTCAGCGAGTTCGGCCAAGAAGACAGCAAACAGCTTATTAAGCGCGTTATCGGCCTGCCCGGCGAGCGGGTAGTTGTCAGCAACGGCGAGATTACCGTCTACAACGATGCGCACCGCGGCGGCTTTAGCCCCGACAAAACCCTGCCCTATGGCAAGCACCTCCCTGTTACTTCCGGCAATGTCGATCTGACTCTGGGCAAACACCAGCTATTTGTATCCGGTGACAACCGCCCCGATTCACTTGATTCGCGAGCCTTCGGCCCTATCAACGCCAATCAGATAGTAGGCAAGCTGGTGCTTCGGGTCTTCCCGGTCAGCCAGGCCAAAGCTTTCTAACTGTGGTATATTCAAAGTATGAGCCAGACACCAAAACGAGGCTTGGGACGAGGGTTTGATGCCCTCATATCCAGCGATTTCGACAAAAGCATCCTGCTGACCCCCGAAGACCGCGTAGAAAAGATCCCGGTCAAACAACTCCAGGCCAGCCCCTACCAGCCACGCAAGCATTTTGACGAAACAGCCCTGGCCGAACTAGCGGCCTCTATCAAGCGCCACGGCGTAGTCCAGCCGCTGGTTGTCACCCCTGTTAAAGATGGCAAATATACGCTGATTGCCGGCGAACGCCGTTGGCGGGCTGCCCTGCTGGCTAAGTTGGAAACGGTCCCCGCGATTATCCGCAGTAGCCAGGAGTTAGAGCAACTGGAAATTGCCCTAATCGAGAACGTCCAACGCGTCGACCTCAGCCCCTTGGAGCAAGCCGTCAGTATTGAGCGCCTGCATGAGCAGTTTTCCCTGTCCTACGATGAGATCTCGCGCCGCCTGGGCAAGGCCACCTCTACCGTCAATAACACCGTGCGACTACTACGCCTGCCCGATGACGCCCGCGATGCCCTCACCAAAGGCCAGATCAGCGAGGGTCATGCCCGGGCAATTTTGGCGCTAAAGGGTGATTCCGAACGCCAATCGTATCTGTTAAAGACAATTATCGCCCAGGGTTGGAGCGTCCGCCAAGCCGAGCGTTTCGTCAGCAGTGTTAAGGCCGGAACCAAGGAAACCAAGCTAGTTCACGAGCATGTAGACACCGAAACACCCGTTACCAAGGCTTTGAGCAAAAAAATAGGTACGCCGGTTCATATCCGCCGCACCGCCAGGGGTGGCAAGCTCGAAATCAGCTTCAAATCCGACGAAGAACTGGCTAAGATAATCAAGCTTTTTGATTAACTATTTGCGTTATTTAATACAATAGTGTATAATCTCTAACCATGAGCCATATTGAGTCTGGTGAAGGACTGAGTTCAATAAGTAAGTGCAACACTCTGAGACAATCGG
>PFOA01000008.1 GCA_002792275.1 Candidatus Saccharibacteria bacterium CG_4_10_14_0_2_um_filter_52_9
TGATACTGCTGACGGTGCGCTCGGCGGTAACTTCGCTGGCCATACGCTCCATGGCGGTAGTGATGATCAGGGCGGCCTTTTCTTCGGCGTTGTTTCGGGCTTCGTTCTGCAATTTAGTGACCAGGCCGAGCAGATCCTGTTTGATGTCGCGCTCGGTCATTTGCATCAGCTTTTCGGCGGCTTCGGACTTGGTTAGCTTGGCGATTTTTTCCAGCTTTTCCTGCTGTTTGCCGCGGATTTCGCGAATCTCATTTTTGAGGTGTTCGACTTCGTCTTCATTCTTGTGCAGATTTTCGTTGCGCTTATCGAGTTCGTCGAGTTTCTTGTCCAGGTTTTCTTCGCGGGATATCAGGCGCTTCTCAAGATCTTTTAATTCACCGCGGCGTGACTGCTCTTCTCTGCGTGTTTCATCAACAGCTCTGTTAGCTTCTTCGCGAGCTTGCGAAACCAGCTTCTCGGCCTCTTTTTTAGCTTTTTGTAATTCCTTTTCGATTTTGGCTTCGGCTGAGCCTTGGCGCTGTTTGGTAATGACGGTATTAGCGCCAAAACCAGCAATCAGCCCTACTATAGCAAGCAAAGCTTCTATCATTGTGATCCTTTCTAGCTGCAGAAAAATTTATACCCAGATAATCGCTATCACTTCTCTAGTCTGTCGAAACTTATCTGAATGTCGAATTAATTAAGTTTGGTCTAAGGGATATGCTCGCTCTCAAACGTGGCAATTCCTATTTAAAATATACGCCGTCACCGGCCTGTAGGTCAAATCTGCTCGGCAAAAACTATCAACCGTTGGCTGAATTGGTTAGTGCCGGGCGTCTGATGACCCCCGTATACCAAAAGATTCAGACCGGCCTTACCGGCAGTTACCGGCAATAATGCCGCTTCCATGTCGACGTTTGCGGCTGAATAGGTCTGCGTTTTTACGACCCGGTAATTTAGGGCAGTACCGTCACCACGGGCGATCTGGATCATATCGTTAACGGCCAAATTGTCGGCTCCGTATAGGGCGCCGCGTATCGCCTGACTGGAAGCAAAACCGGTTAGCAAGGTGGCGCCGGGCTGTCCGGGTTTGGCACTGCCGTTGTACCAGCCGACATCATGAACATTATCCGGTGTACTGAGCGTACCGTTCAGCTTCATGCCCAGTTGCATGACACGAGCGGTGGTGCCGAGCTTTGGAATGGTTATGTAACGAGCCAGGTTCGGACCGGCGGTGTATGAGTTGAGGGCGCTTGAGCCAATGCTGGCAATATCGGGCCCCGCTGTCGAGCCGAATCCGCCTGCCGAAGACTGATCCGACAAGGCGCTGATCTGAGCTGCTGTTCGATGGTTGGTTTGGACAGTTTGCCAACTCACCGCGACGCCCAACAGCATTATGATTGCCGCCAGGCTGAACAGCGCTACGTGTGGTGCCGGATATTGCTTGGGGTTCAGCTTGGCTATTATCGCTTCGGCGGATGGCAGACTTACCGATTGGCGATGCAGGACATTTGAGGGCTGTAACTTTGGTTGTGCGGGCTGGGCAAAAGGTTCTGGCTTGACGACCGGCAAGGGTGCCTCCTCTTGGGGCGCCGGTGCCGTGGCCGGGGGGGCGGCCGGTGCAGGTGCCGGATCCGGAACAGCAACCGGCGGTTCGGGAGCCGGTGTATCAACCGGAACGGTTAACATTGGCGTTAAAGAAAACTCTTTGGATTGAGCCGGTTCAGGCGAGGCTACCTGGTGGCGATTTTGCGGCACGATTGTAGCGCCAGGGGTGGGTAACTGTTCTGCTGGTTGGCGTAATCTACCGGTAAATGCCGGGTTATCGAGACCGATTTTCGGTGGCTCGTCCATAATTTTTATTCCTACACGTGATTATGGCTAATTATAAGCGTTATCGGCACATTGTCAAATCTGTTACTTGGGGTGCGACAGTTACTTTTTTTGGGTTGTTGTGCGAGCCGGTGCGCCATAATTTGGCACAGCGTATTGCCCGGCCTTGCCGCTGGCCAAAACTTTGACCCCGCTGGCTGTCCAATCCTTGCCAGTTGCACCGACAACGTCAATGTTCAAGGCATACGCCAGTGCGTTGGCGACACTGGCGCCAATCCTTAAACCCGTGAAACTGCCCGGCCCCTCGTAGATCATAATACCCTTCAGGTCTTTCAGGCTTAGTTGCTCGGTTTCGAGCAATTGTTTGATCTTGAAGTGGATGGTTTCAGCTAACTGACGATGCGCCTCCCATGTAGTGAAGGCCAGTCGCTTACCATCTTGATACAAACCAAGTTCAGCTTGCGGATTATCGGTTCTAATAGTAAGTGTTAACATATGCTTAACTCGTTAAGTATTAGTGGGGAACAAGTAGTTTAGATTGTCCGGGAATTCAAACGTGACAGTTCGGCTGGTATCGCCGGTTGGCTGGATTCTAA
>PFOA01000027.1 GCA_002792275.1 Candidatus Saccharibacteria bacterium CG_4_10_14_0_2_um_filter_52_9
CCAGGGAGCCATTCAACAGCGGGCTAAAGCCCGCGGTTTTCTGGCACTTAATAATGCTTGGAGATATAGCAGAACTGTGATATTATCTACCTATGAAAACAACTAAAGCAACCACCAATACTTGGGACAAGTACGAGAAAAAGCTTCTCAAAAAGCATGGTGTGCGTAAGGCACTAAAAGAAAGTGAGCTCGAATACGAAATTGCTCGGGCCGTTATCGAAGCGCGCCTCAACCGAGGGCTCACTCAAAAACAACTTGCAGATGCCCTTCATACTAAACAGTCAGTTATTTCTCGCGTCGAAAATGCTAAGACTACGCCTTCACTTGCCTTCCTGAAAAGATTAGCCGGCGTGCTTGGTTACTCGTTAAAAGTGCAACTCAAGGCTTAGAAAAGAGGATCTTTTCGGCCTGGCTTCTCCGGCGCGTTGAGAAGTCAATTACCGCTGTTTTGACGGTGCAGAAAAAAGTTGGTCCATGATTCAAAGTTGCGCTGGTAAGCCGGCTTGCGGGCCGCGGCCTCGTCTTTCTTGGACGATGACGGCAAATCGACTGTGTTGGCCAGAGCCACAACCTCCGGTACAACAATCATCTTCTCGCCGGGCGCGGCCAGGCCGAAGTTCTGGCGAGCCGCCAGCTCGAGGTATTGGTTGCTATTGTAGTAGTCGTTTTGCAGTTTCAGGTTGTCGTTCTGGAGCCTCTGCAGGGTGTTGTCGTGATTCAGTGATGAGATCTGCTTTTGCAGTCCGTAATTGGTCTGGATGGTCTTGATTCCGCTCCAGCTGATCAGTAGTACAATCACCACAAACAGCACCTGCCCGACAAAACGGACATCGTTCAGCTGTCGTATGTAAGACAGTGCAAGGTTGCGGTGTTCTTTTTTTATTTGCATAAACTACTGTCCACATTATATAACTTCCGGCCAAATCTGGTATATTTCAATGGCTGGGGGTGTAGCTCATCGGTTAGAGCAGGCGGCTCATAACCGCTTGGTAGATGGTTCGATTCCATCCACCCCCACCACTTATCACTTGTGACAAATATCAACGTAAGCGTTATTGACAGGCGAGCGTATAATAATAAGAGCAGAAACAAACACCTGCCTCACAGTTATAAATGAACAAATAAGGATACTCAAACATGGGCACTCAAGAACGTCAGGAAGTACTTCGCGAAATGGTACCTGGTAAATTAGTGACCGATATCCATTTTAGCGCCGGTTCATTGGCAATTCATGGACTCCGTGAAGGGATCGTGCCAGATTCCAGCCCGTTAGCTGCTCCGGATATCCGTACTTTTGTAGCGACTAACAGCGGCACTTTCGACAAGGATGGTGAGCTAGCCATTTTGTTGGAAGGTATACACGACGGTGAAGCAATGCTTGGCCTCGAGGCCAGGGTCAAGGGCGTAGACCACAATGTTCACTATCTCCGTGAAGTAGTCCGCCAGTCAATGCGAAAGTGTGACGTACGTCTGAGCACACTGGATCCGCAAACTGCTTCTGTGCCAGTAGAAGTACTTGAACAAGTTGGTTTCCACGAGATTGATTCTGAGTCCGGCTTGATGCAATTCGTAGCTTAGGCTACGGGGACTGTCTCGAGGATACTAAGCAGTTTATCGGTGCTGTGGGCGGCCATGAGGTGTTCGCGTAGCTCTTTGGCGCCGTTGAAGCCCTGAATATAGATCTTACAGAAGCGATTCAGGGTGTGGACGGGGCGTTCTCTGGCATTCCAGGTGTCGGCAAACAGCCGCACCTGTTTTTTGTATAACTCCAGCCTTTGCTCTCTGGTGAAGTCACCCCACGGGCTGGCTTTGGCGAAGACGTAGGGGTCATGAAACACGCCGCGGCCGATCATGATGCCGTCCAGTTTGTACTGTTTGGCCAACGCTAAGCCCTGCTGACGGGTCATAACATCACCGTTGCCGACAACGAGTGTTTCCGGCGCCAGCTTGTCTCGCAGTCCCCTCACCTGACCAATCGCCTCCCAATCAGCTGGCACCTTGCTCATCTGGGCTTTGGTGCGGCCATGGACGCTCAGCATATCGATGCCCTGTTGCAGCAGAAATTCTATCCAGGTCATATCTGGGTGACCGTAACCCAACCGGGTTTTAACACTCAGGGGCAGGCTACCGCCTAAGCCGTCTCTGGTGGCTTTGGTTATCTCGGCGGCCAAGGGCCGGTTACTCATCAGTGCCGCGCAGGTGCCGTTTTTGACTTCGCTCTTTTGCGGACAACCCATATTCAGGTCAACGCCGGCAAAATTAACTCCTTTGGGCAGACCAAGTTCCCGGGCGATGGTGCCATCGGCAATCTCCTGGGCGGTTTTGCGAAAATTT
>PFOA01000042.1 GCA_002792275.1 Candidatus Saccharibacteria bacterium CG_4_10_14_0_2_um_filter_52_9
TGTTCCGGTATTTTAGATTAGAATACTGATAGGTACTTAAACAAAAAGTGTGAAAAACATGCAACAGCGACTTCTTATTATGTGGGCGAATAGCTGGCTCCAGCATGTGCTGGGCGTAGCAGTTAGCGTCGTTTTGGGCGCTGTGGTTGTTGGAAGCACGGTTGCTACAGTTGTCGTCAATTCGCCGACACATAAACAACCGGTGAAACAAGGTCCGGCAGTAGCCGCCACTACCAAGACCAATAAGGCAGTCAAGCCCAAACCGACACCGGCGCCTGTCGCCGCGCCGGCGCCAGCACAGGCACCGCCCGCGACAGCACCAGCGCAGGCACCTGCCTCAGCAGCACCGACACCGGTACCCGCCTCTCAGCCCTCGCCAGGTCAGGGCGTAAAACAATTGATTGCGGCCGATCCACCGCCAGCTAGCTCACCTTCGCCACCGCCAACCAACAACGGCTCGACTGCACCCCCGGCGACAGGCGGTTATCTCTCAACAAACTGGGCTGGCTATGTTGCTATCAGCGGTAGCTATACTAGCGTGTCTGGATCGTGGACTGTTCCAAGCGTCACTGGCAACGGCTCAACCACCACCGCCGATGCCGCCTGGATTGGAGTTGGTGGAGTTTTTAGTGGTGATCTGATCCAAACCGGTACATTTAACACCGTGTCTGCCGGCGGGCAAGTATCGTCGTTTGCGTTTTATGAGCTGCTCCCCGATGCGGCGCTGGTCATACCATCGGTTCAGGTGACAGCCGGGGATAATATATCGGCAACCGTTGCAGAAACTTCTCCCGGTCAATGGCAAATCAGCATCACCGATAATACAACCGGCCAAAATTTCATAACAAGCGTTAGCTACGCATCAAGTCATTCATCGGCTGAGTGGATTGAGGAAGACCCTAGTTATGGGAACGGTTCACAGGTGCCGTTTGATAATTTTAGTTCGGTCTTCTTTGATAATGGCAGTCTGGTGGCTAACGGCACGACTGCTAACATCGGCGGCGCCGATAGCAAACCGATTACTCTGGTCGATAGCAACGGCAATCCCCTGGCCACACCATCGATTTTGACCAATAACGGCGCGGGGGTTTCCGTTACTCATAACTAAGTGTCAGCCCTGGATGAACAGATTTTCGGGCTAACTCCGATCCAAGCCAGCGCCTAGCTGACATCGGCTAGTTGTCGTATGGTTCGTTTTCGGTGGGCTGGGTCTGTATAGATGGGCTGGTAGTGCCTGAAGTGGATTGCTGGGTCGGGGTTTGATTGGCTGAGGTGGCTGGCCGGGCAATGATCTCGATCTCCTGATAAGGCAGAGCGTTGTAATGCTGGACGTAGGCCACGATGCGGTACTTGCCGGGTTGACTGAACAGGTTGGGCCAGGCCGCAAAATTACCGTTGGTGGTACCGCCGGCCGGTATGCCGACCTGGCGTTGTTCGTCGGGGCAATCCCCTTCGGAAGCCTGATCGTGAATACGCACCCACTTACTGCCATCCTGTCGGTAGACGGCCAGCGGTTCGGCCGGACAGGAGTTGGTTACGTAGGCCTGGCTGTTGAAATTATTCTTGATCGAGAAGGTAACGGTTTCGCCAACCGCATATTTGGAATACGGCACGCTTAGTTCGATGCTACCCACCGGCAGAGTGTGCGTTCTGATGCGACTGGCGGCGGCGTAGAGCCCGGCTATTAACAATATGAAAATTACGATGTAGGCGACGGCCCACAAAATCCTAAAATGGCGCGGGTTGCGGGTGTAGAGCAGTTCGCCGTTCATACCGTTCTGGCCCTCCATAATCTATGCAAAATAGCTATCGCTACACCTGCACCTGACACAATCCATAACCAACGCCAAAAACCATGAGCCAGGTCAGTGCCTAGAAAAAGAGCGTGTACGAAGACGAAGGCTATGATTACGTAGGCTATCAGGTGGGTGATCTTCCAGAGCCGGGGTTTCTTTTCAATCCAAAGCAGAGAGACGATAATCGTCAAGGCCGCCAGATAAAAAGACAGCACACCGAGGGCTACATACAGCGAGCCCAGGTGAACTCCGAAAATGGTTACCGGTTTGTGGGTTGATAGCCAGGGCACCAGCAACTGCCAGATATTGAATGCTACAAAATGGTCGAACAACAGGCTGAAGATGTGAACCAGCGCCGCCACGCCAAAGGTTATGCCCAGCGCCCTGTGCGACGCCCAAGCCGTTAGCGGTTCCAGAAAGCGGAAGGT
>PFOA01000080.1 GCA_002792275.1 Candidatus Saccharibacteria bacterium CG_4_10_14_0_2_um_filter_52_9
TGGTAGCCACGATGATGGTCTGATCCATGACACCTTCGCGCTTCAGGCGCTCCTTGAGGGCGGCTATCTTGGATAACTTTTGGCCGACGGCGACATAAACATTGATAACGCCGGTTTTTTGGCGGGCCTGGTTGACCATGGTGTCGACGGCAATCGCCGTTTTACCGGTCTGGCGGTCGCCGATGATCAGCTCACGCTGACCGCGGCCAATCGGCACGGTGGCATCGATGGACATTAAACCGGTCATCAGGGGTTCGTGGACGCTTTTGCGATCCAGTACGCCGGGAGCCGGTCGCTCGACGCGGCTGGTGTGCTTGGCCTTGAGCGCCGAGCCACCGTCTAGCGGATTGCCTAGCGGATCGACCACCCGGCCAACCAGTTCCGGGCCGACCGGAACTTCCAGCACGGTGCCGCTCAGGCGCACCTTGGCACCGGCCTTAACCTGCGTGTCGTCGCCCAGAATAACGGCGCCGATTTCGTCTTCGGCCAGATTGAGCGCAAAGGCGGTTATCTTTTGGCCGCTGGTGCCGTCAATTTCGAGCATTTCGTTATAACCGGCGCCGCTCAGGCCATAAACCCAGGCAATGCCGTCGCCAACGCGGGTGATTACACCGACGTTTTCAATTTCGGGACGCTGTTTTAGCTCGGCAATAGCCGCCCGGATATCATCTGATAATTCTGTAATCGATAGTTCAGCCACTTTAATCCTTTCCTGCGGTCGTTAACTGTTTAAACTTGTTCAACTTGGCTTCGACGCTCATGTCGAGCTGTTGGTTGGCCAGACTCAGACGCACGCCGCCTATCAGGTCGGGGTCATGGGCTTCGGTAACAATGATCTGCTTGGCGGCGGGGTAGAGGCGTTTTACCTGCTGGCGGATGTCAGCCTTGATAGCGACGGTAAGCGGGTGAGCACTGGCAGCGATAACTTCTACAAAACCGGCCGCTGCCCAATCGGCCTGCACATCGCGCAACAGCGAGTCCAGCTCGCTAACCCGACGCTCACTCAACAGATAGGCCGCCAGCTGCTGGCTGTAGCGCTTGGTAACGCCGTGCTTCAGAGTTTTGTCGGCAATATTGCCGGCCAGTTTGGTGCGGGATTGCTTCATGCCGCCTGCTGCTCTCTAAGCACGCGCTCTATCAGCTGTCCGTCTTTTTTGGCGTCGATCTTTTCGTCCAGAATCGCACCGGTAGCCTCGGCAACCAGTCCGACCATTTCTTTCTCGAGCAGTTTGCGGGCCCGGGCAGAATCGAGGGCAATGCGGCCTTCGGCCTCGGCGAGAATGCCGGCGGCTTTGTCGCGGGCTTTGGCTTCGGCCTCGCGAATGGCCTGACGGGCATTGTCTTGGGCGCCGCTGATGATGGCGTCGGCCTCCTGGCGGGCTTGGTGCAGGGCGGCTTCCACCTCGGCCTCGAGTTTGGTGCGTTCTTTTTGCATGGCTTCACCCAATTTGACGCCGCTGTCGATAGTTTCGCGGCGCTCGCGCAGAACTTTCAGGATCGGACCAAAGGCATAGCGTCGCAGTACCAAATAGGCCAGCCCAAAGGTGATGAGCTGGATGATGAAGGCTTTGCCGTCAACGCCAAGAGCGCCCAAACCGGACGATGAGCTTTCAGCCGCAAAATTAGTGAACATGTGTACCCCTGATTATTGATTGTTGTATATGTGTGCAGGTTGGCAGAATATCGAGCACCGTAAGTGAGCCGTACTTGTCGGTACGGTGAACGCGGAGCGGAGATATTGTGTCAATATGTGCCATATACAACAATCAAGCCTATTTAACGATGAAGATTGATGCGAAGGCTAATAGACCAAATAACTCGACAATGGCCACGAAAATCAGGGCCTGGCCGAGGAACTTAGCCGCCTCAGGGTTACGACCGACGGCTTGCAGGTAGTTGCCGCCAATCAGGCCGATGCCGATGGCCGGGCCGATAAAGCCGCCGCCGATCATAAGACCTTTACCAATAATTGCTGTGTTAACTGCGTCTGCGATAATCATGTTACGCTTGACTCCTTATTACGTTACTTGCTATTTCAAAACCAAAAAATAAAATTACCCACGGGCACTCCCACCGGCAGTCTGTACCCCTATTGTTTCAGGTACGCCGGCGTCGGTCAAGTCATCGTCTGCCGGGTGGGCACTGGTATGATTAACGGCAATCGCCAGGTACATAGTAGCCAGGATAGTGAAGATGTAGGCCTGCAAGGCGGCCACCAATACCTCAAGCATGGTGAAGGGCAGGGCGGTTAGCGGCGCCGCGATGCTACCCAGGTAGGCAAAGACGGCAATCACAATTTCGCCGATGGTAATATTCAGGAAAAGCCTTAGCGACAGGCTGAGTACCCGGGTGAGATCGGTAAACATCTCTAGTAAGCCAATGACAAAGTACAGCGGATTAAGCGGACTGCCGATGAAGAAGTGCTTGAGGTACTTTAGGGGGCCGCCGGCCTCGAGGATGGAGGCACCGTAGACCATCAGCATGGTTACAACACCTATTGCCAAGGTGCCGTTCAAGTCGCCGGTGAAAGGCCTCAGCAGTGGATGGCCTTCGGAGCTGAAACCCTCGCCGACAAACGGCAGCAATCCCAGCCAGTTATTCAGTATGATAAAGAAGAACAGGGTCACAAAAAACGGCACGTACTTGTGGCCGACTTTTTTGTCATCGAAGCTGTTTTCGACCAGGTTGGTTATAAAATCGACGCCGGCTTCGATGAATTGGATAATACCGCCCTGGGGCTTAACAGTAACGCGGCGGGCGACCCAGATAAGAAAAGCCACGATCGCAATTGAACAAATCCAACCGTAAAGAATAGAGTTGGTGATTGTCCAGCCGCCAATCGTGAAAACACCGGCCGGTGCCACATGAACTGTGGGGCCGACATCGGCCGCCAGGTAGCTCAGTAGGCCAAAACTCATGTCGTTTTTTCCTTTTTAGGAACCGGTAGCTGACTAATGGTCTGTAGCATTTGCCACAGCACCAGAGCCATGCCGGCCATGGCCAGCAGGAAGCCGGTAATCGTCAACAACGGACTCATATCAAGCTTTTGATCCAGCTTAAAACCACCGATAATCGGCACCAGTACCACAACCGCCAGCCGCCAGCTCATATCGAGAGCCATGCTGATAAATACTGAGCTGGGACTGGTTGTTTTTTCCACCCTGGAAGAGGTCTTTTGCATTGCCCCTATTATAACAGATGTGATATTCGTCACGCAACCACTGCGACGCGCGGTGTGGGAAATCATGCTTTACTTTACAATGTATAGTGATAAGATAGTATGATGAACGAACCAAAAGTAATGGTCTACAGCGCGTTATGGTGTGCTTTTTGCCGCGCCACCAAGGACTATCTCGATAAGCAGGGGATCGAATTTACCGAGAGAGACGTCGATAAAGATCCCTCGGCCGGCCTGGAATCCGCCCAAAAATCCGGCCAGCGCGGTATACCGGTTGTCGACATCGCCGGCGATATCATAGTCGGCTTCGACCGCCCGCGCATCGACGCCGCCCTTAAAGCCCACAATCTAAGTTAAATAGTCGCTATACTGTAGCTATGGCGTTTGAGGATTTTGACACCAAACAATCGGTAGTGATTGTTTATACCGGCGAAGGCAAGGGCAAAACTACGGCTTCGCTCGGTCTGATGACTCGCGCCCTGGGCAACCGCGGGCGGGTGGCTTTTATCCAGTTTATTAAGTATTGGGGCGTCAGCGAGCACATCTTTATCCGCGACATTCAGCCGCTCTACAAAGACCAGCTGCATTTTCACAAAGGAGGCAAGGGGTTTTTTCAGGCCGGCGAATTGAGCGAACAACACGTTTCCGAGGAACAGCACCACCAGGCGGCTCTGGAAACCTATCAGGAGGCCTTGGACTGTGTCAGCAGTGGCGACTACGACCTGGTTATCTGCGATGAGATCAATAACGCCGTCCACGACGGTCTGATATCCGAAAAACAGTTGGCGGCCCTGGTCGATAAACGCCACCCTAAAACCAGTCTCTGCCTGACCGGCCGCAACTTCCCGAAAAAGCTCTTGGCTAAAGTAGATATCGCCACCGACATGACCAAAATCAAGCATCACTTTGACGACAAATTCCTCGCCAACAAAGGCATCGACTTTTAGCATGGGCAAACCAAAGTTATATTTGTTTATAGGCTACCCGGGGGCGGGCAAGACTACCGTCGCCAAATTGATTGCCAAGCGCACCGGCGCTGTGCACCTGTGGTCGGACGCTGAACGTCACAAAATGTTCCCCAAGCCGACCCACAGCGAAGAAGAAAGCGTGGCTTTATACAATTACCTGAATCATCGCACCCAAGAATTGCTCACCGGTGGCGAGGACGTGGTGTTTGATACCAATTTTAACTTTTATGAAGACCGCCAGAACCTGCGTGAGCTGGCCGCTCGCGAAGAGGCAGAAACTGTGGTGATCTGGGTAAATACACCGCTGGACACTGCCAAAGAACGGGCTGTCGGCATCGGTGAAATGCGCAATGGCTATCACCTGCGCATGAGCGAAGACCACTTTGATAAACTGGCCGCCAAACTGGAGCCGCCGCACAAAAATGAAAAAATTATTAAAATAGGCGGTGCGAAACTTGACGCCGAAGCGGCAGTGCGGTTACTTAATCTATAGTATGCGAAGCTACCGTTATAAAAAGCGTCATGGCTGGATAGGCCTGGTTATAGTGCTGTTGTCGGCCATATTTACGCTGGCCCAACAGCAGGGCTGGCTGTCCGGAGCCGGCTCGCTGGCCGAGCAGAATCAGCCCGGCCTGTACCGCGTCAGCCGTTTTGTAGATGGCGACACCATTGCCGTCGATATGAACGGCAAACAAGAAAAGATCCGCTTTATAGGTGTTGATACGCCCGAAACCCATAAGCCCAATACGCCGGTGCAGTGCTATGGACCGGCCGCGGCGGCCTTTACCAAAAATACTATCGGCTCTCAGCGCGTCCGGCTCGGCTCCGATTCGCTAAGCACCGATCGCGACCGTTACGGCCGCCTGCTGCGCTACGTCTATCTGCAGGATGGCACTTTTTTGAATGAAAGGCTGGTGAGCGAGGGTTATGCCTTTTATTATCCCTACTTTCCGTTTACCAAATCAGATCAGTTCTCGGCCGACCAACAAGCTGCCATGGCCGCTCACAGGGGCTTGTGGGGCAATTGCCAGCCAACACCAACCGATAAGGGCGGCTGGATTTCTAATAATCAGGGCTAGGCAACATTAGAGGTTGGATCAACCCGCGGCACCGCCGCCTGCGGCATGGACGCCCGGCTCCAGCTAAAGCGCTCAGCGACAGGATCATAACCCCTGTGCAATAAGCGAGCTGGCAGATAGCCTACGGCACAGACCGCCACAACCTCGTACATATGCCAGCGGCCACGTATATCGTGCTGGGCATAGGTGTCGGGGCTAACCAGCACGTAGCGCATAAATTCGCGGTAGCCAACATCGATGCGGCGCGAAGACACCTGAGCCTGCAAACAGTCATCAAATGCCACCTTGCCGCCCATCTCCTGCAGGTGTATGGCAATGTCGTAATCTTCGTGCATATTGCCGCGGTTGCAGAGCAACGGCTTGACCTTTTGCCATGACGAGCGTCGCAGAGCCATGTTGGCACCCCAGAGGTAAACCCGGCCTTTGAGCTGGCGCTCCAGCCGACGGCGGAAAAACAAATCTATGGCGTTAAACAGGCCGGCGGCGGCCACATTGTAGTACTGGGCAGAGCCGGAAACGGCGTCGAGACTGCGGTCATTAAACACCGCTTGCACCGAGGCCACCCAGTCGGCTGGCAGAAGGCTGTCGGCGTCGATACGAGCAATAATCTCGCCGCGCGCCGCGTCAAAACCCAGCGTGCGGGCATGCAGTACGCCTTGGCGCGGCTCGGACAGAACAGTTACAAAGTCAAAGCCGCGGGCAATGTTGGCCGAGCCATCGCTGGAGTTGTTATCGACCACGATCACTTCAGACGGCGTTACCGTTTGGACGGCAATCGCCCGCAGGCAGGCCTCCAGCTGGTCGGCTTCGTTGTATACTGGGATAACAATGCTTACGTTCATCAAAATCTAATACCTATTATATGGCAAAGCGCCCTCAATTGCATGTCCGCGAGTACTGGCACAAAAGCCGGTGGCACAAACTCATTGTCATTCTGATTCTGATTATTACCCTGAGTGTCGGCACCATGTACGGAGTGGCTCGTTGGTACATCCGCGCCCAGGCCTCCAAACCACTCCAGCTAGGCGTTAGCTTTATTCCGGCCTATGCCGAAAGTCTGGGGGTGGATCCTCAGCAAACCATGGACGGCCTGCTCGACATTGGCGTTAAAAACTTCCGCCTGGTCAGTTACTGGGATCAGATAGAGCAGACCCACGGCAGTTACGATTTTACTCAGTTGGACTGGCAGTTCCAAAAGGCCGAGGCCAGACACGCCAAAATCATCCTAACAGTTGGCCTGCGCCAGCCGCGCTGGCCGGAATGCCACATGCCCGACTGGGCCCAAAACGAGCCGATCAACCAGTGGCAACCGCAACTGGAGGCCTATATGCAGGCCGTTATTAACAGATACAAAGGCTCGCCCAGCCTCGATAAATACCAGTTGGAAAACGAATATTTTCTAAAGGGCTTTGGCCTGTGTACCGACTACAGCCGCCAGCGCCTGGTAAGCGAATATAACCTGGTCAAAAAACTGGATCCCGGCCGCACCGTCATCGTCGGCCGCAGTAACAACGCCCTCGGTTTTCCCACCGGCCAGCCCCAGCCCGACGAATTCAGCATCTCGGTTTATAAGCGCGTTTGGGACGCCGGCGTCACCCACCGCTATCTGGAATATCCTTATCCGGCCTGGTACTACGGCTGGCTGGCCGGTGCCCAAAAGATCTTCCTGCATAAAGACATGGCAATCGGCGAACTACAGGCCGAAGCCTGGGCCCCCAATCTCAAAACCATCAAAGAAATCAGTCTAAATGAGCAAAACAAGTCACTAAACGCCCAACGGCTCAAAGATCGTTTTGAATACGGCAAAGCCACCGGCATGCGCGAAATCTACGCCTGGGGCGCCGAGTACTGGTACTACCGCCAACAAGTCCTGCACGATCCCAGCCTCTGGAACGTCGCCCACCAGAAATTCCGGGCTAATTAGTGGATAAAGCGCTAATCCCCGGTGAAGGCTGCCAATCGGGCAGTGACCTATAGCTCCACATACTGCAACGGAGGAACTTTTTGTCTTGTGATCTGGTAACGCCAACCACGCCCGCGATCCTCCTAAAGTGACCGTTCGCGCCTGCCAGTTCAGCAACGGCTTCGTTCGTTACATGCGTCACGTCGGAGTGTAGGGGAGTGCCGGCCAGAATGTGTAGTGTCTGCACCCTCAAACGCACCTCCGGGCTAATCACCGGATCTAAGGCGTCAAACAGGCGTTTCGGATCTTCATCAATAGAATTTGGCCTAGTATTGCTAACGTCCATAAGCGGAAGAGTCCCCACGGACCGATCGACACCGGCCACCCCGCGGCCGCTAGAAGCCAAAAACTTAAGATAATCCGGGCGGCGTAGCAACTTGCCCTCAACGGTATGGAGTAATCTGTAGGGTCTTACTTGCGGTTCAGGATACTGCCCGCTTCGGTTTCTCTTGGGTACTTCGCTAACAAACCGGTCGGATTTGTGGATCTTGTCTTTGCCGGCCCACAGATCGCCCCACTGGTCGCCTTCATCATCCCTTTCAGCCTCAACCGGAGTCCATAACTGACTGTAAGGTCCTATCAATCGCTTGGCCTCCTCGGTCCTGGGAGTCACTATATCTGCCCGCCCGGTTACCTCTGGTCGGAGAACCATGGGCAACAGCCGCCAAGTGGGATATTTTTCCGCCCGCTCGGCGACCACTTTCTGCTGACGGAGTGTCAGCTCTATCGGAGCCTGTCCGAACTGGGCATTTACCTCATCCATTAACTCCAGCTGATCTTCAGCGGCTATTTCATTCCTAGAATCGACAAATTTGGCCAGATCACGCTGTAGAAGGGACAGCCTGGGAGTGACAAGCTGAGGTTCAGGCGGAAGTACCTGATAGCCTTGCTTGGTGAGAGCCCTGATGTGTGCGGAGACAGGCATGAACCTCTCGGCGACTGTAAAGCCTTCACGAGTGCCTCACCACATTTGCTCGCGCGGATTTAACATCTGTTCCTTATCATTGGTCTTATGTTTACAGGACAATATTATATCATCTGTTGTCAAATAGCTATAACTCATCTAAAATATAACAGTTATGGTTAAGAAGAAGGCGCAACAGCCCAAACGCATCAGCAACCGGCGAGCCAGGCACGATTACGAGCTCGGCGATTCTTTGGTGGTGGGTCTGGCGCTCAGCGGCGCCGAAACCAAGTCCTTGCGGATGGGCCACGGCAACCTGCGCGGCGCCTACGTAACTGTGAAGCAAGACGAGTTGTTTCTGATCAACGCCAGCATCAATGGCACTTCTGGCATTCCGATTGAAGAATCAGACCAAACCCGAACCCGCAAACTGCTGGCTAAAAGACGCGAAATCAACGCTCTGATTGATGCCAAACAGCAGGGTAAGACTATTGTGCCGCTGGAGATCCTAACCGGCGGACGCTTCATTAAACTGCGCATTTCGGTAGGCAAGGGCAAAAAGCGCTACGACAAGCGCCAAACCCTCAAAGCCCGCGACGACGCCCGCCGGGCCGCAACTGAGATGAAATCGGCTCGCTAGCCATTTACAATCTGTTATTTAGCCGATAGAATAAACAGGTTCAACTATATTCCGGGGTAGCTCAGTGGTAGAGCGGGGCACTGTTAATGCCTTAGTCGCTGGTTCGAATCCAGTCCCCGGAGCCATAACTGACCATCAGTGCAAGACGCGATGTCTGAAAACGGTTTGTAAAGTGTTATTTCCACCTTTTTACCATCTAAAAGGAGGTTCTGACCTAACAACCCAATCAGCTCGCGTTTTTCGTTTGGTTCGGCTTCTAGGAACAGTTCTGCACCACGAGCCGCTATTTCTAACAGATACGCAACCGTAACATAATACTGTTCGTCTACTTCCGTCAGTCGCTTGAGTTTGCGTTCGTGTAGCTTCTGTTCAGCCCGCCACTTGGCTCGATATTGGTCATACTGTGCTTGAGTAATACTACCGTCGCACTTATCTTCGTATGCCGCCTCGATACGTTTCTGCAATTTTGCCTTTTCCGTTTGATGGTAATTGACCTTTTCACGGTTGAATTGTATCTTGCCGCCGTGGGCTTCCTTGAGCGTCTGTTCGAGCCTTGGCAGTTCAGGCTCGGGTATTTTGCAGTCGTCGAATAGCTGTGCCAGTATGTTGGTCAGATCTTTTTCTTCCAGCCATTCGATGCCCTTGTGCTTGCCTAGCTTATTACTTTTACCTGTACAGTGGTAGTAGGTGTACTTATGCTCGTTGCCATTCTTTTGTTTCTTGACCTTAGGCTCCATCGTGATTGCACAGTCGCACTGCTTACAGTGCATCATTCCACGATAGGTGTGCGGTATGCCAGCATATTTGATTTTCTTTTTGCCGTGTCCAGCTATGACGTCTTGCACCTGCCAATACAGCTCATACGGCACGAACTGGTCGTATTGATGCGGGAAATAGGTATCGGTAGCCCTGTCGTATATTTCGCCGATGTAAAAGCGATTTTTCAGGATTGTACCCCAAGTGCTCCAAGGCATATCAACGCCGTGGTCTTTTTTCATTCGTGCTGACAGCGATTTGTAGGAAAATGTGCCAGTAGCGTACAGCTCAAATACTTTCTTGACGATATTGGCTTTGAACGGTACTGGCGTAACCGTCTTATTACGCCTGTCAATTTCTTCATTTTTGTAGCCGTAGGGTGCAAGCCACGGCAGTTCGCCGTCACGCAACTTGGCATATTTGGTGTTGTGAGCGTCTTCTTTGAGACGGTTGATTTGCTGCTTTGCAAGATACACCTTGGTATCCCAGTCCTGTATGTCTCGTCCGTGGGTCGATTTGGTGATAACCAACCTGTCGTGTACAAAATGCAATTCCTTTCCGTGTTCAAGCCGCAAGATGTCCATAGCCACGTGGTCTGCAAAGTTACGGGTTGCACGGTCAACTCGAAAGGCGATGATAGCATCAACGTCCTTGTTCTTTTTAACGAAGTCCATCATTTCGTTGAACTTTTTTCGTATGCCTGTGTCGGCACTTTCGCTGAAAACGTACTCGTGGACTACTTCAAAATCTTTGTCTTCGGCGTATTCACGCATCTGTGGAAGCTGAATGTCTTCTAACGACAGTCCTTCCGTTTCTTGTCTTTTTGTGGAAACTCTAGCTAATATAACTGCTTTACGCATAATTCTACCTCTATTATACTCTTACATTTGTAATCAATCAAAGAAGTCAGCAAGGTAAACGGGTCGGAACTTGTCCAGCTCCGCCTGTAACAGCTCAAAGACTTCTGGTTTTTCAGTGTCGTACCGCAACTGGTCGTTGGCTTTCTTGGCAAGACGGTGCAAGGCTTCAACGCCCTTGACGCCGACTACATCTTTCAGCTCACGCATACCAGACTGCTTGTTTAGTGTGTACAGTGCAATTGCCGACATTATCGTTGACATACTGCGGTCAGAGTTTTGGACAAACAAATCCGATAAAAGCTCCAATTCGTTTTCTGCATTTGCACTAACAATCTTGGGATAGCGAGAGTAGTAGTCATCGAGTTGCCACTGCAAGACTTGTTGCGAGTAATCGTGCCGAAAAAGCGTCTGAAAAGTAATGTCGTCGGGTGGCAGTCTGGCATTCTTGAGTGCAGCTTTGATCGTCCGTGGATTACCTAGTCGTACTTCCATACGGAATACTTCGGGCAACGACTTGCGGGCAACATCATTGAATAGGTCAAAGGTCAGCTGTTTTGTGTCGTCGTCATAATGTGGCTGACCACGCTTACCTTTGAAATACTCAATCATCTTGTCGTAAAACGCCAGCTCGTGATATTTGGTGTGCGTTTTGTAGCCGTGACCGCCGTCTGAATACTTGTCATCACTGGTGGCTTTCCAGGCGTTTACATCGCACTTTTGTATTTCACGCAACACCTGATTTGATGTCATTGTGTGTGGCAACACAAAGTTCTTGGAGTAGTGAATGACTTGGCACTGTGCGTTTTTGATAGTCTCAATACCGCCCCAAATGTCCAGTACCCCCTAAACTAGACACGTATACTTGTTAGTAAATTAGGAGGTTTTTATGGATAATTCTGCAGGCTC
>PFOA01000049.1 GCA_002792275.1 Candidatus Saccharibacteria bacterium CG_4_10_14_0_2_um_filter_52_9
TTGCCGCCCAGAGTATCGGTGAGCCCGGTACCCAGCTGTCACTCGACTCCAAGCACCGTTCCGGCGGCGCCGTAGCCGACGACACCGCCCAGGGTCTGAGCCGTATTGAGGAGCTATTCGAAGTCCGAACACCTAAGGGTCAAGCCTATCTAACCGAAATTACAGGTGTGGCCAACACCTGGGAAGAAGGTGATCACTACATCGTTCAAATCACAGCCGACGACAAAGAAAAGGTCGAACTCAAGCTCGGCGAACGCAAGGCTACCATTGCCTCCGGCACCGAAGTTGTGGCTGGCGACGTAGTAGCTGCTCTGGAGGATGCCTCGGAGCCTTTGATTGCACCAATGGCCGGCAAAGCCAGCGTCACCAACAAGGCCGTTGTCATTACGCCTACCAAGCAGAGCGTTGTGAGCTACGAGATCCCCGGCTTTAAGCAAATCCAAATCCGGGACGGCGACAAAGTCGTTAGTGGCCAGCGCTTAACCAATGGTTCAATCAACCTGCACGATTTGGTGCGTTTGCAAGGCGTTGAAGCCACCCAGCGCTACATCATGGGCGAGATCCTCAAGATCTTTGCTGCTCAAGGCCAGAACATCGCCGACAAGCACCTGGAGATCATCGTCCGTCAAATGTTCAGCCGCGTCCAGATCGAAGAAGCCCTCGACAGTGAATTTGTCACCGGCGACATTGTCAGCAAACTGGCCGTTGTCGAAACTAACGAAGCCCTGGTTGCCGCCAAGAAGAAGCCTGCCAAGTACAGCCAGTTGCTACTAGGCATCACCAAGGCCTCATTGAGCACCGACTCATTCCTGAGCGCCGCTTCATTCCAGGACACCACCCGAGTGCTAATCGCCGCCGCTATCAGCGGTAAGGTTGATAAGCTTTACGGCCTGAAAGAGAATGTCATCCTGGGCCGCAAGATCCCGGTTGGTACCGGCGCCATTCCCGACGACCTCGAAGAAGACGATAACCAATTAGTAGCCGAAGCCGAAATTGTAATCGGCGGGCCTGCCCCAGTTGAAAGTAACACCTGAATCTGTTAAACTAGGAAACCATATGCCAACAATTAACCAACTAGTTCGTAAGCCGCGCGTTAAGGTGACACACAAGACCAAGTCGCCGGCCATGCAACGCGTTACCAACAACCTCAAGACCCGCAACTACGAAAAGCCGGCACCGTTTAAGCGCGGTGTCTGCGTCAAGGTAACCACCAAAACCCCCAAGAAGCCTAACTCAGCCCTGCGCAAAGTTGCCCGGGTGCGCCTCAGCAACGGCTATGAAGTCTGGGCCTACATCGGCGGCGAGGGTCACAACCTACAGGAACACGCCGTGGTCCTGGTCCGTGGCGGCCGCGTTAAAGATCTTCCCGGTGTCCGTTACCACATCGTCCGCGGCTCACTAGACCTTCAGGGTGTAACCGATCGCAAACAAGGCCGTTCCAAATACGGCACCAAGAAGCCGGGTAAATAGCCATGCCGCGCAAGAAAACCGCTTCTTTAGTTCGAGATATCCCGGCCGACCGACTTTACAACAGCGTACCTGTACAGCGTCTGATCAACCGCGTCATGCTAAATGGCAAAAAGCAGATTGCCGAGCGCCTGGTTTACGGTGGCATGCAAAAAGCCGCCGCCAAGCTCAGGGTAGACAATCCGCTCGACGTTTTTGAGCAGGCCATGGGCAACATCCGTCCGCACATGGAAACCCGTTCCCGCCGTGTCGGCGGCGCCAACTATCAGATCCCGTTTGAAGTTAAAGGTCAGCGCCAGAACCACCTGACAACCATGTGGTTTGTCGCCGCTTGCCGCTCGCGCAAAGGCATGAGCATGCTCGACCGCATCGCCGCCGAACTCACCGATGCCTACAACAACCAAGGCCCGGCCGTTAAAAAGCGTGAAGACGTGCACAAGATGGCCGACGCCAACCGCGTCTTTGCCCACTTCGCCCGTAATTAAAAACAGAAGGAACTAATGGCAGATAAGAAAACAGCAATGGATAGGATTCGTAATATTGGCATTATTGCCCATATTGACGCCGGTAAAACTACTACTACCGAAGGCATTCTGTATCGTACCGGTTTAAAGCACAAAATCGGTGCCGTTCACGAAGGCGAAACCACTACTGACTTCATGGATCAGGAACGCGAGCGCGGCATTACCATCGCCTCGGCAGCCGTTACTTCTTATTGGAAGGGTCACCAAATTAACATTATTGACACCCCGGGCCACATCGACTTCACAGTTGAGGTAGAGCGTTCACTGCGCGTGCTAGATGGCGCCGTTGTCGTTTTTGACGGTAAAATGGGCGTC
>PFOA01000039.1 GCA_002792275.1 Candidatus Saccharibacteria bacterium CG_4_10_14_0_2_um_filter_52_9
AGTTTTTTGGCGATTGAGGTGCGGTCTTCAATCGCCCGGCCGCTGCTCAATGCAACTAGCTTCTCTTCGTAGGGATAGTGGTGGGCCGGCGTCAGGCCGTCAACGATACCGTGAGCCAGCCAGGCGGCTTCAAAGCCGGCTCTGACGCTGTCATTAAGCTTCAGGGCTTCCACTAGCCGTTGATAATGGCGTTCAATAAGCTGTATTAACTGCATATCGTCAAGGTCAAACGGCTGCATATAGTGCCAGGGCTCGTTCTGAGCCGGGCTTTTGCGTTTAATGGCATCGGGGCCATTATTGCCCTCAAAATGCAGAATGGTTTTAATTCCCGGAAATGCACAGCGCGGCAGTAGCTGTTCAAGGTGTCGACGAGCCACCCGGTCGATCTTTTGGTGGGTGCCGAGCAACTGCCCGGAATAAGTGTTGAAGGTTGAGCCGGAGTACATTTAGTTTAGATTCGTGACGGCGCGAAACCTGTTTACGTGTTGCATAAGCTGTTTATATTGTAACAAATCTTCGCCGCTGTCTAACAATTCCTGTGCCGCGCGGCGGGCGGCGGCTATCAATTTGGTATCTGTTAATTTGGCTATTCTTAGATCAAGTTGGCCGTGTTGCAAAGTACCGTAAATTGCTCCGGGGCCGCGCAGTTCAAGGTCGAGTTCGGCTAGTTTGAAGCCGTCGTTGGAACTTTCCAGCGCCCGCAGGCGGCGGTTGGGTGACTTTGAACCGCTGAGTAACAGATAACAGTAGCCCTGCGCACTGCCCCGCCCTACCCTGCCCCGCAGTTGGTGAAGCTGAGCCAGGCCGAAACGCTCCGGACCCTCTATTAACATGATGCTGGCATTGGGCACGTCAACACCGACTTCAATGACGGTGGTGGAGACTACTATGTCGAGCTCGTGGCGCACAAAACGCTCCATAACGGCCTGTTTTTCGGTCGGCTTGAGCTTGCCGTGCAGTAGGCCGACGCGGCGATGCTTAAAGTCCTTTTTGGACAGCTGTTCGTAGATCTTCTCGGCGGAGTGCGCCTCAACCACGGCCGATTCGGTGATCAGCGGGCAGACCACGAACATCTGGCGGCCCTCGGCCAACTCCTTGTCTATTGTCTGGTAGAGCTGGGCGCGTGAATTTGGCGAGGCCAGTTCGGTAATTACCTCTTGGCGGCCGGCCGGTTTTTGGTCGAGTACCGATATATCAAGCTCGCCGTAAAGCGTGAGTGCCAGGGATCGGGGGATCGGCGTGGCCGTCAGGCTGAGTACGTGCGGCATGTGGCCGGCTTTGGTCATCAGAGTTTTGCGCTGATCAACACCAAAGCGATGCTGTTCGTCGACGATGATCAGCGCCAGCTGATGCATATCGACCTTTTCCTGAATCAGAGCTTGGGTACCGATGATAAAACCGGCTTTGCCGGTTTTGATAGCGGCGCGAGCCTTGGCTTTTTGAGCCGGCTTTAGACTGCCAACCAACATAGCCACGCTGTCTTGCCTGCCCAACGGCTTCAGCAAAGAGTGAATGGTGTCGGCGTGTTGGCGGGCCAACAACTCAGTCGGTGCCATTAGCGCCACTTGTTTGCTCTCAGCCAGCACCATCAGGGCGGCCATGGCGGCCACGGCGGTTTTGCCGGAACCGACGTCGCCTTCAATCAGGCGGTTCATGGGCTCGATTTTTTGCAGATCCTGGTAAATTTGCCAGACGGTACGGCGCTGGGCATCAGTTAATTTGAATGGCAGGTGTTTAACAAAATCGCGCGCCAGTTTTTCGTCAAATGGGATGGCCAGGGCCGTTTCATGCTGGTTTTCACGCTTGTTTAACAGACTGGCCAGGGTAAGCTGGAAAACTTCTTCGAAACCAAGGCGACGGCGGGCTTTTTCCAGATGATCTGCCGATTGCGGCTGGTGGATGGCCGCAACCGCTTCAGCCCGGCTGATCAGCCGCTGATCCTTAATAATTTGGGCCGGCAGAGTCTCCAGCAGGCTTTTTAGAAGCTCCAGCGCCGGCTGAACGGCCAGTCGGATCTGGCGCGAGGCCAGACCCTTGGTTTCGCGGTAAACGGCCAGGATGCGCGCCGTATTGAGCGGCAAGTCGCTCACCATCTCGACACTGGGATTCAGGATGGTAAAACGCTGGCGCCTCAGCTGGTAGTCACCGGATATAAAGTATTTTTGACCGGCTTTAAGTGCCGCCGCCCGGTACGGCTGGTTAAACCAAATGAGCCGTACACTGCCGCTACTATCGCTGGCTACAGCCTCAGTTATATGCATGCCGCGACGCACGTAGCGCCCGGCCGCCTGTTTGACAACAGCCTCAACCGTCACCACGCCCGGCTGGAGCTTGCTAACAGGGGTGATAACCGAATAATCTTCGTAGCGCCTGGGGAAATAATCCAACAAATCGCCAACCGTGCGGATACCAAGCACCGCAAACTTCTTGGCTTGCGCATCGCCAATACCTTTTAACTCGGTCAACGGACTCTCGGTTGTCATACACCCCAGTATACGAGATGGTTGGATTTAGGCGGTAATCTAGACTTTACGAACCAGGAAGAAGATGCTGGGCCCGAAATAGACAGACGCCAGAGGTCGCTGTAGCAGGCGCTCAGCGCCCAGCATGATCTCGCGGGGCATGATTTGCTTTAAGCGGACACTGCGCAGATTGGAAACTGACAGGGTTGATTCGACGCGCAGGCCGGCGTGCTCCAGCTGGCGGATAACGGTGGCCGGGTTGTGATTGACGAAAGCAATCTCGTCGTCGCGTTTATTGGCCTCCGAGCGGATATCTACCGGCTTGACCGGCAGGCGCTGGCGTTTGGCGATGTGGCGCAGACGGTTACGCATATGGGCGTAGTTGGCGACCTCTATAATGGCGTAGCCCTCGGGGCTGAGCACGCGGCTGATCTCGGCAAACTCGGGGCTGGGATCAGGCAGGTGGTGCATAACGCGGATCATAGTTAATAAATCAATACTGGCATCGGCAAATTTGAGGTCGTCGGCCTGTAGCAGGCTACGGTCGATTTCAGGGTGATCTTTTAAGAATTTGGCGGCAATGTCGAGCTGTTGCTGACTGGGTTCGGCCAAGGTGACCTTGTCGGCGTACTTTTCGAGCTGAACGCAGAGCCGGCCGTAGCCGCCGCCGACATCGACAGCGTTATTAAAATGCCGACCATGTAAAAGCTTACGAATGGCGATTTCTTCGGCGGCGTGCTCGTATTCGCGCCCATCCCAGTAATGCAGGTAGTTATATTTGGGGTCGTTGTATTGATCAGCCCGGCGTTTGGCTGATTTATCGGTCGACTTAGGAGTTTGGGGTACGGCTTTGGCTTTGGGCATAATTTCTCGTACCAGTATAGCAAACGCCGCTAGGTCAGTTCTATCAGAGCAGAATCTTTAAACGCCTTGCCGCGTCGTAATAACAGACGGCCGTTCTGGAAATCTTTGGCCTTAAAGGCCTCATTGTCGGTTTTCTTACCGTTAAATGAGACGGCATTGGACTGCAATAAGCGGCGAGCCTCGTTGTTGGAGCTGGCCAGACCGGTGCCCACCAGGGCTTCTATAACCGATTCACCGGCTTTGGCTCTGGCGGTCGGGATTTCCTGGCGAATGACCCGCAAAACCTCGGCACCGGCCTCGCCGATCGGCTGTTGAGCGATAAGATACTGCGTTACTTCTTCGGCCAGCTCGGTTGCCGATTGGCCATGCACCACCTTGGTAACTTCTCTGGCGAGAGATTGCTGAGCCAGACGCTGGCCGGGATCCCGGCGGTGCTCGGCTATCAGCTTATCGACAGCGTCTTTGTCTAGCTCGGTAAAGACCTTCAGGTAGTCTTCGGCGCCGGCGTCGTCGACGTTAATCCAGAACTGGTAGAACTGCGTCGGCGTAGTCTTGGCAGGATCCAGCCAGATAGCACCTTCTTCGCTTTTACCGAATTTTTGGCCGCTGGCTTTGTTAATAATCAGCGGTGCGGAGTAAACATGGGCTGAGCCGCCGGTTTTGCGGCGGATCAGGTCAACGCCGGCAATGCTGTTGCCCCACTGGTCGGAGCCGCAGACTTGCAGGGTGACGCCCTTGTCCTTATATAAGGTCAGAAAATCGTAGGCCTGGATTAGCACGTAACTGAACTCGGCGTAACTGATGCCCACGCCGTCCTCGCCGAGGCGACTATTCACAAAGTCGCGCTGTAACATCTGCCGGATCGGTACGTGCTTGCCAACATCGCGCAGAAAGTCCAGGTAACCCATGCCCTTGAACCAGTCATAATTATCGACCTGCTCAAAGCCGTGATCACCGAAGATCTGGCGATACTGGGCGGCGATAGCTTTTTTATTGTGCGAGATTTCATCGAGGGTCTTCAGCTCGCGCTCGGTAGCTTTACCGTCGGGATCACCGATCATGCCGGTAGCGCCGCCAACTAGCAGAACGGCTTTGTGGCCATGCTTTATAAAGGCTTTGACCATCATAGCCGCCGCCAGATTGCCGATTGTCATAGAATCTGCACTGGGGTCAACGCCCCAGTAAAAGGTGATCGGCTCGCCGTCGAGGACTGTCAGGTCTTTGTAAGTGGTTTGATTAACCAGGCCGCGCCAGGTAAGTTCTTCGGAGAGCGTCATGCCACTTAGTATAACCCAGCCGCCGCCGGCAAAAAACATAGGCTTTTTGCGCCAGAGCTTTGCTATAATAGCCCCAGGTTTTTGATGAGGGAGACAGACAATCATATATGAGTAAATCCACTGGCCGCAACCGCCGTGTAAAGAATACAGTTACCACCAGGAGTGGTAAGGCGCTAAAAATCAACCAATCCCTGAGTGACCGTCGTAAATCGCACCGTGCGGCTCTGGCCGCCGATAAAGCCGCCTACTTGTCCACCCTGCCAAAAGACCGCTGGAAGCGTATTATCTACCGCCTGCACCCCAAACGCCTGGCACACTATTGGTTCAGCCGCGAGGGCGGCATCATGGCACTTAAAATCATTGGCGTGTCGATTATTGTCGGCTTTTTCCTGACCATTGGCATGTTTGCCTATTTCCGTAAAGATCTGCCAAAGATTAAAGACCTGTCCGGGGACGCCTTGGGCGGCAACATCACTTATTACGATCGTACCGGCCAAACCGTCTTATTTAATGACTACGACTCTGTCAAACGCGTGCCGGTGGAGACCAAAAACATTTCCAAGTACGTTCAACAAGCCACCGTAGCTGTCGAGGATAAAGACTTTTTCAAACACGGCGCTTTTGATGTAAGAGGTATTATGCGCGCCGCCTTCCGCGACGCCACCGGCAGCGGCAGCGCTGTTCAGGGCGGCTCAACCATTACCCAACAGCTGGTCAAGCTAAACGAAAACTGGACCGATAACCGGACCGTCACCCGCAAGGTCAAAGAGCTGATTCTGGCCGTCGAGCTGGAACGCGAATATTCCAAACAAGACGTCATGACCGGCTATCTAAACATCGCTCCTTACGGCGGGCAGGAATACGGCGTTGAAGCCGCCGCCCGTGATTATTTTCAGACCAGCGCCAAGGATCTGACCCTGGCCCAATCGGCCATGCTGGCGGCTATTCCGCAATCGCCAAGCTATTACTCTCCTTATGCCGGCAACGCCTATAATCCAGCCGTGACGGCTGATACTTTCAATCCCACGGCCTTACTTAACAGACAGCATTACATCCTAGACCAAATGGTGTCTCAAGGCTACATTACCAAGCAACAGGCCGCCGAGGCCAAGGCTGTTGACATCTTGGCTCAGGTGCACCAGCAATCACCAAAATTCCAGAATATCCGGGCGCCGTACTTTGTGCTGGCCGCCAAACAAGAACTGGAGCAGACTTATGGTGCCAACACCGTCCAGCGGGGCGGCTGGAAGGTCATTACCACGCTGGATCTGGGACTGCAAGACAAGGCCGAGGCCCTGGTGGCCTCCAACCTGGCCAATGTTAAGCGCTACGGTGCGGACGAAGAGGCCATGGTGGGCGAAGACGTCCAGACCGGTCAGATTGTTTCGCTGGTAGGCGGTACCGACTTTACCAATCCGGATCACGGTCAGAACAACTACGCCGCTGGCATCCTAATACCCCCGGGCTCCAGCTTTAAACCCTACGACTATGTCACTCTAATTAATAACAATAACAATGTCGGTGCCGGCTCAGTACTATATGACACCGAGGGGCCCCTACCCGGCTACCCCTGTACCAACAAGCAATTACCCAAAAACGGCGGCAACTGCCTGAAAGATTACGACTTCTTAACGCCCGGTCCGCTGACTCTGCGCTATGCCCTGGGCGGCTCGCGTAATATTCCGGCTGTCAAAGCCATGCTATCGGCAGTGCCCAATGATAAGAGCGCCGGCCGCGTCGATTCGATCAACAAAACCATCAGCACGGCTTCGGCCATGATGGCCAACAAGTATAACGATTCCAAGAAAAAGCGCTCCTATAACTGCTACGCCGACGAGGCTCTGACCCAGACCAACCAGTGTTACGGCGCCTCAGCCATCGGTGATGGTGCCTTCCTGCACCTCGACGACCACGTCAACGGCCTGTCCACCATGGCTCGTCTTGGCCAGGCGATCCCGCGCACTTACATCCTAAAAATCACCGACTCGGCCCAAAAGCCGTTGTACCAATGGAAACAGCCTAAGGCAACCCAGGCTGTTAAGGCCGATGCTGCCTACATAGTCAACGATATGGCCAGCGACTACCGAGCCAGCTACCTGCCGGGCAGTTGTAGCGAAACCAGCTGTACGTCTCTCAATCGTGGCGGCTACAAGTTTCAGCGCTACAACGGCTGGAAGTTCGCTATCAAAACCGGTACCACCAATGACGGTTATGATGGCCTGATGGCCAGCTGGTCTACCAAGTACGCCATAGTCAGCTGGGTCGGCCATCACAGCCGCCGCGTCAACCTGCGGAGCTCGATGGAAAACTTGACCGAACCGATAACCCGCGGCTGGATGGAATACGCCCACGGCACCGCCAAACCGGTCAACTGGACACAGCCCACTACCGTTAAAACAGCTCCGGCCTTCGTAGTCCGCAATCACGTTCACTTTGGTGACATAGAACCCAGCCCGACAAATGATCTGTATCCAGGCTGGTTCGTGGGCGGCGGCTCCCAAAAGAGCACTTCGCAGACTCTCGACAAGGTATCCGGCAAAGTTGCCACCAGCTGTACGCCGCCACTAGCCAAAGATACTCAGACCAACGCCAATGTTGCATCGTGGAACATCGATATCTTCAGAGGCGGCCGCACCAGCATCAGTAGTAGCGGTAGTAGTACTAGCAGTGGCGCACAGCCCACCGACGATGTCCACAACTGTAACGACAGCCCGCCCACCGTCACCCTGACAGCTCCCGGCAGTTGTGACACCACCTGCACCATCACCGCCACCGTCACCCAAGGCACTCATCCATTGAACGACCCGGCCCACGCCCAATTCCCCGGCAACATTACCTTTACGCTTAATGGCGCCAGTATCTACAGCACACGCGTCAGCGATTCGCCCACCACTATATCTTTCGCCTATACGCCAACGGCAGATGGTAGCGGCACTGTGACCGCCACCGTAACGGACAGCGTGCTGTACCAAGGCACCACCAGCTCAGCAATGTCTTTTACCAAAGCCGCCCCGGCAGCGACCCAACCACTGGCAATGGCCAGCGCCACCTCAGGCGGGGGAAACACAACAATTAGCTGGACCGGCGGAACCGGACCGTACACCGTATACAAGACCGGCGACATTCCGCTTGGCGGTAGCTGTAGTAACACCGCGAGCCAGACCTGTTCCGTTAACACAGTTAACGCCCCTCCGGGCACGTCGGTTTACGTTAAGGACTCCAACGGCAACCAGAGTCCGTCAGCAGTCGTCCACACATAAACACACGCTCTGTTGGCTAGTCTTTTTCGAGGAATTGGTTTAGGGCTCCGCGGACGTCGGCAACGCCGTGCAGGCCTGTAAGTTTAGCGCCGCGTTTTTGCTGGGGGCCGATGGCGCCGTCAAAACCGAGTTTTTTGGCCTCGGCCAGTCGCTTTTCGGCGTGCGGGACGTGGCGGACTTCGCCGCTCAGGCCGACCTCGCCGAAAACGACGGCGTTCTTTTTGAGTTGTAAGCCCTTGGCGGCCGAGCCGATAGCCAGGCAGATGGCCAGGTCGGCGGCCGGTTCGCGGATCATTATGCCGCCGACGATATTAATATAGATGTCGTGTTCGGCCAGACTAAGTTTGGTGCGGCGCTCCAGCATGGCAACCAATAAGTTGAGACGATTGAGGTCAAAGCCGCTGGCCGCTCGTTTGGGATAGCCGTAGCTGGTGCGATTAACCAGCGCCTGGACTTCTACCAGCAACGGCCTGGTGCCTTCCAAAGTAGCCAGAACTATAGAGCCGTCGCTCACCTGGCGTTCAGATAATAGAGCGGCTGAGGGGTTCTCGACCGGTTGAAGGCCGTTTTCGACCATTTCGAAGATACCGGCCTCATTAGTTGAACCAAAACGGTTTTTGACGGCTCTGAGCAGCTTAAAACCGCCGTAACGGTCGCCTTCCAGCTGTAATACTACGTCTACGACGTGCTCTAACACCTTGGGACCGGCAATCGAGCCCTCTTTGGTGACGTGGCCGACCAGAATAATAGCGGTATTGCTCTGCTTGGCCGCCAGGGTAAGTAACTGGGTGGCATTGGTGATTTGCGATACCGTGCCGGCCGCCGAGGCAATGGCGCTACAGCTGATGGCCTGCACCGAATCGACAATCACCAGTTGGTGGCTACCGGCGGCGATAGTGGCGGCAATGTCGTCGGCCGAGGTGCTGGTGGCCAGCTGTAAGCCGGAGCGCAGGGTGCCGAGGCGTTTGGCTCGTAGGCCGATCTGGTGGGCTGATTCTTCGCCGCTAATATACAGAACGGATGAGTTAGAGGCTACGGCATAGGCCAATTGTAATAAGAGGGTGCTCTTGCCGATGCCGGGCTGGCCGGCGATCAGATTAACACTACCGGCTACGATGCCGCCGCCAAAAACATCGTCGATCTCGGATATGCCGGTTTGGAGGCGCGGATTATCGACGGAAACTGATTTGGCAACAGTCTGGGCTTCCAGCACGCGGCCGCTGGCCACACTGCCGGCAATGGTACCGGGGCTTAACTGCTCTTGCAGAGTATTCCAATCGCCGCATTGCTGGCACTTGCCGGCCCAGCTGGTGGTCATAAAGCCACAGCTGGTGCATACATATCGAATGGCGGGTTTTTTGGCCACAAACTCTCCTTAGTACAACCAGTGTACCACCCAATTATTAACTATTTATGAAGAGTTGGAACGTCATTGCTCAGCTCTTTGGAAAGCTGGTCGGCCTCTAAGGCTACGGCGTTGCGAGTATTTACCAAACTATTGTAGTTGGCGATCAGCCCCTGCAGGCGGGCGACCTCGGCGTTGTAGTCATCGATCAGGCCGTTGTAGCCCGGCACGCCGGCGTTATAGGCCGCAATGTTACCGCCGGAGCGCAGGCTGTTGAGCCGGGCCTGTTCACTATTGATCTCGGCCTGCCTGGTTTTCAGACTTGCCTGGCCGGCATCAATCTGGTTTTTCAGATCATTGAGCTGGGCATCATACTGGTCAATCTGTGCCCGCCGCGAAGTGAATTCGGCCTGGTATTGGGCGCCGAAGGCCGCCACTTGCGAGCGCTTGGTAAAGTAGCGCTGATAATAAGTTTCCAGGGGTGCCGGCAACTGCGCAACCTCACTGCCAAAAACAGAGTGCATTTCGTTCGTCAGATCGTTGGGTTCGCTTTTTTTGTAGGCCTCAATGGTTTTCTTGATACGCTCATCCTGCAGGCCGTTGTGGTAGTAATCGGTCAACATGGCATCAACCTTTTTGCGTTCGCCGGAACTGAGGCGTTCGTAGGCACCGTGGAGCATTTCATGAGCCGCCGTAACCTGCTGTACGCCGTTCAGGCGCGGATCGTCAACGCTGAGCAGAAAGATGCCGGCCTGGCCGCCATTGTAACAACCCAAAACAATCGTCTGCTCGCCGCCATGGTTGGGGCATGCCTGATTAAAGACAGACTTGTCGTTGATTGCCGGCCGGTTGACGTAAAACACCTTGCGGCCGTAGGGTGTCATGGTATCCTGGTCGGCCAAGGCCGAAATTGCGGCCGGGGCTTGATAATCGCGCAGGCGCCACCAGTCGACAATATTCTGGCGATTGATGGCCACCAGACCAAGCGCCGCCAGCCATACTATAACCAGCAGGAGATGCGCTAATCGGTAAGTCGGTTTGTTGCGGACGTAAGATTTATTCTGTGGCGATGGCATAGTCAAGGGCGCCTTTTTTGGCTGCTACTTGAATGATATCACCCTTCTCGTATTTTTCATCGAGCAGTTCGAGCGATAGATGATCCTCGATAGTGTCCTGGATCAACCGGCGTAGCGGCCGGACACCGTTGCGGGCATCATAGCCGTGCTCTACCAGGTATTGTTTGGCACCGGTGTTGAGCTGGAGGCTGAGACCCTTGCGCTGGAGGCGGGCTTTGAGATCGTCGATTTGCAGGTCGATGATCCGGAAGATGTCCTTTTGGGTCAGGGCGCGGAAGACAATCGTTTTATCAATGCGATTCAGCAGTTCGGGGCGCAGTAGCTTTTTGAGCTCGTCGCGGACTTTGGTTTCGTTGGCCTCATGCAATTCATCAAGGTCTTTCAGCTCGCTGGACTTGGTGGCGTGGAAACCAAAGTTGGCCTCTTTTTGGAGCTTATCGGCACCGATGTTACTGGTCATGATGACAATGGTGTTGGTAAAGTCGATGCGCCGGCCTTTGGCGTCGGTGAGGTAGCCGTCTTCCAGCATCTGAAGCAACATGTTAAAG
>PFOA01000043.1:0-542 GCA_002792275.1 Candidatus Saccharibacteria bacterium CG_4_10_14_0_2_um_filter_52_9
ACTCGGCGGTCAAACCTGCCAGGGCGCAGTAAGGCTGGGTCTAGCACGTCGGCGCGGTTTGTCGCCGCCAGTACAATCACGTTTGTCCCCTGTTCAAAACCGTCCATCTCAACCAAAATTTGATTCAGCGTTTGTTCGCGCTCATCATGCCCGCCGCCCATCCCGGAACCGCGGCGTCGCCCGACGGCGTCAATTTCATCTATAAATACTATGCAGGGGCCGTTCTTTTTGGCTTTGGCAAATAAGTCGCGCACCCGGCTGGCGCCGACTCCAACAAACATTTCTACGAATTCCGAACCGGAAATGCTAAAGAACGGCGCGTTGGCCTCGCCAGCAACTGCTCGAGCTAGCATAGTTTTACCGGTGCCCGGCGGTCCGATTAGCAAAACACCCTTGGGAATTTTGGCACCGACGGATTCAAACTTTTTAGGGAATTTCAAAAACTCCACAACTTCCGCCAGATCAATTTTGACTTCTTCGCTACCGGCAATGTCGCGGAAAGTTATTTTGTCTTTTTCGTTGCCATACAAGCGAGCCCGGCT
>PFOA01000043.1:586-10957 GCA_002792275.1 Candidatus Saccharibacteria bacterium CG_4_10_14_0_2_um_filter_52_9
GCAACATAATGTAGAGTAAGCCACCGATTAGTAATACCGGCACGATAGATTGAGCAAAACCAACCCAGCTGGATGTGCTACCGGCCTCGGCCTTGTAGCTGACAGCGACCTTTTCGGTATCAAAACCCTGTTCCTTCAGGCTGGAAACTCCGTCGATGTTGGTTTTGAGAGTCGGGTGTTCCTGACCTTTTAGGGTGATGCTCAGTTGGTTGCCATTGACGGCGATCTTTTTGTATTTTCCGGCGTTGGCGTCGGCAATCGCTTGGGTGGTGTCGATTTCTTTGAGGGTGCTGGGCTGATTGTAGGCGGCAAAGATGATAAGACTGAACAGAATCATCAGAGCGACAAAGCCGGCGTTCTTGGCACTACGATTGTTTTTACTGGTCGGCTTGCGGCTGGGCTTGCGAGGTTTTCTATCCATAGAGCGTTAATTATACGCTTTCTTTCGACCGGTTGTCTAGCGCTCTAGCACCTTGAGTGCCAAATAATCCTTATGTACCACCAGCTGATGGCCGCCGGCAATTGAAAAGCGTTTGCCAGCCGGAGCAACTTTGGCAGCAACCACTAATCTTTCCAGGGTGGGGGTGTTGAAACCGCGCATGTTGTGGGTTCTCAGCCAGCTGGCCAGAACCTCGCGTGCCGTAGTATGGGGCAATAAATTGAACCAACTCCGGTCGAGCTTACCGTCCGCGGCTTTCAATCCCAACTGCTTAACAAGCAAAGTATCGAGTTCGGCATTGGTGGCCTGCAGGCCAGTTACGATTTTTAAAAGCTTAGCTCTGCCCTCCTTGTCAAAGCGTGTCAGTAAACGATGCCGAACATAGTTTCGCAAATAAACATCGTCGGCATTGGTGCTGTCTTCGCGCCAGCGCAGCCCTTGGTCTTTGGCATATTCAATCAGCTCGCTTTTCGGAACTCGTAATAAAGGACGCACCACGCCCGGCCGGTTCTTCAACGATGTTAAACCCTTACGGCCGCTACCACGTAACATGTTAATAATTGCTGTTTCCAGCACATCGTCCTGATGGTGAGCCGTGATAATAGCATCTGCTCCATGATCCGCCGTCACAGCCTCCAAAAACTCATAGCGATGTTTCCGGGCGGCGGCCTCACTGGTGCCGGCACCGAGGTTGGCTTGCTTAGATTCAAACGGCAACCCCAAACCTTTAGCAATTGCTTCGACCAGTCTACGATCGTCACCGGAATCCATGCGCATACCGTGATCAAGATGCGCCACCACCAGATGCAAATCTTCTTGCTGGCGTAACAAATCCAGCAAGACCATCGAGTCCACCCCGCCACTAACTGCCACCACGTAGGTTCCGGGTTTTGGTAATACCACGTCCATATTCTATTATTGTAACAATGGATGAACTCTTAAGCCGCATCGAACAACTCGAGATCCGCAACGCCCGGGTTGAAGGCAATAAGGCCTGGGAAACCAGTTGGATCCGTCGCGGGTCAATAATGGTGCTGACTTACATCGTGGTGGCTTTCTATCTGCACTATGTTATCGACATCGATCCGTGGATCAACGCCTTGGTGCCGGTTATTGGCTACTTCTTTTCAACTCTGACCGTTGCCGGCCTCAAAAAACACTGGATCGAGCGCTACAACAACAAACACCGCTAGTCCTGTTCAACAGATGTAAATCGTGCTATATTACCCCTTGTATTTAGGTATGGCGGCGTAGCTCAGCTGGTTAGAGCGCAGGACTCATAAGCCTGAGGTCAGTGGTTCAAGTCCACTCGCCGCTACCATTTTCGACTTTAGAACTTTATTCAATGTAAAACGACCAAGTAGTTGGTGGCTCCAGGCGGATATATTCTGGCTTAGCGATGGAACTCGTAAACTTCGTTTATACTCGTGAGTAGCTTCATCTTCTTCAATTAGTCTGGATGTTTCTTCGTTCGTTGACTTTTCATCTGCGCGGCATCGTATCTCAGATATGAATGTCTTAATAAGTTCTTCGCGTTCTTCCGGGTTGGTCACGCCAATTGTTCGCAGTAGCTCATCATAGAAATCAGCGACTGCAACTTCCGCTTCGGCAATCTTTTCGCCGTCTATAAGCCCCTCGTTATTCAGTTCTTCGAGTTGGGCAATGGCACTAGCTATAAAGATTGTCAGACTCTCCAGGATTATTAGTTCCTCGGGTTCAGCAGTTTCCTGGTACTCGATTATCTGTTGCTGGATTGTTTCGGGCATGATTTCTGTGACCTCTGCTTCGGAGCTAGCCAAAACTACCATTTCGGCTTCGGCAGACTCTTCTTGTATTTCGACAGATTCCGATTGGTCAAATATTGCTACAAAATCGTCAATAAATATTTCTGTCAGGTCATGTAATGGGGTTTCTTTAGTAGCTTCGGCTGTCACTTTCGGTAACTCTACCGTCACTATTTCAGGCGCAATGCTTATGGGTTTGGGTGGAATAAATTCCTGCATCACTGGCACCGGTTTAAATTCCGGCAACTCAGCTTCAGTTGCCAGTTTATTTTCTATTGGAGGTTGCAGGATCGTTTCAATAACCTGCCCGGGTATAGCTTTAGCCGCCAACGGTATCGTATCCGCCTTGATAATTTTCGCCTTGATACCAATCGGCACTTTGTCAATTTCGCTTAAGGTTTGAATGGGTGTTTGCGCTTGGTAGAAATCTTCTTTTGGCTCGATCATAACTGGCTGAGTTGCTTCGGCAATAACAATGTCTTCTGCGTCTTCAGAAATCAGACGTTGAGCTTCAAAATCAGCTCTCTGTCTATCCATCAGAGTCTCAAATGGCAACTCCTTTTGCGTATCAACGGCACTTGCAATAATTAAGTCTATTAGCGGCTTGTCGGTTATCACTCTTTTCTCGGGCTTTTTTTCGGGTTGTCGGTATTCATCCTTTTTAGGATTGGTGTGTTGCTCCGGGATTTTGGCCTCGACCTCGGTCCGTTCGGCTCGCCGTTTTTGGCCACGCTCCTGCATTTGAGCAACCACCTCTATTTGGCGCTGTGACAGTCCCTTCATAGCCGGACATTGTTCACCCATATCGCGGGCAGTCCCTTGGACAACTTCACCATTAGGTAGTGTGAAGGTGTACTGTTTTTCTTGGCTGACTTCTGAGCCGACAATAGTTTCTTCTGCGGCTAACACTTCGGGCGCATCAGCAATTTGGTGAAGTTCTGCCTGCGACGCAAGCTGTGTGTCTGCGTCGATTACAATCTTTTCGCCAAGAATTGTTTCACCCATCAAGTATCTCCCACCCTAAAGAAATTATTCCGGTTGTTCTATAAGCGACCCGAAATGGTTTTCAAATATTATTTTAGCTACTTCAATGGCTTCGTCTCTGTCAGGGCCTTCGGGCGTAGCATCTATACCGTCAAAAACCTCAGTGGCGTTATCGCCGCAAGAAAAGTCCTCCGCGCTCACCACTCTGCCATCAGCCAGCCTAAGCTCCTTGCCAATGAGATCAGAGCGGCTAATTAGCTCAAGTCGCCTGGCGCCTTCTGACTGCGGTTCTTGATTTGGGCTAGTATTAGTCATTATTCAACAGTAACGGTGCCAGTCATGCTAGGGTGTACGCCGCAATGGTAGGCATAGGTGCCAGCCTTGTTAAAGGTGAACTTGTAGGTTTCGCCTTTGGCCATCAGCGAGCCGTTGGGGGCATCGGCTGACGCTGTGTTGGCAATTACGCTGTGCTGAGTGCTGTCCTGGTTGATCCAGGTAACGGTGTCGCCGACCTTGACCTTGATGGTGGCCGGGCTGAACGCGAAATTCTGGATGGTCACGGCGTTGGTTTGGGTGGCACTGCTGGCAGTTTTGTCTGTAGTTGAACTCTGGCTGGTGTTTGTAGTCTGCATGCCATCATCTTTTTTGGGGCTGTCTTTGCTGGTGACGACCACAGCGGCCGCTCCGGCTAGCGCAATAACTACTACTAAAGCAGCAATAACGTTCTTACTCATACTATTTTCCCTCGTTTAGATGTACTTATTATATACCTTTGCCGCTCGTTGACCGCCGTAACACCTTGGAGCATACTGATGGCGTGTCAAAAGACAAACTTTGCTTGATTATTGTTTGGAGCCTCAGTGCGCTGGTAGCCACGCTGGCGTTTATCGCCTGGGGGAATGACCTTAGCTGGCAATTCGGCCACCTCAATACCTATCTGTTTTTCCCACTGCTCGGCCTGCTGGCTTTTAGCGTCATGTGGTCGCACTATGTGGCCGGCACCCTGCGCGAGCTGATGGATGTTGATCAGACCCGGCTTACCAATTACTACCGCTACACCGGCTACGCCGTTCTGACGCTGATATGTTTGCATCCCGGCCTGCTGATTTATCAGCTGTTTCGCGATGGTGCCGGCCTGCCGCCTCTGAGTTATGAACGGTACGTAGCGCCGGGTCTGGGCTGGATAACCTTGCTGGGCACGGCCAGCCTGTTGATCTTTCTGGCCTTTGAGTTTCGTCGGATCTACGCCAAGCATAGTTGGTGGCACTTTGTACCCGAGGCCGGCGACTTTGCCATGCTGGCTATTTTTTACCACGGACTCAGGTTAGGTAGCCAGCTCCGCCACGCCGGTTGGTTTGTGACTGTTTGGTGGTTCTATGGCATTACACTAACTGTTATCATTGCCCGCAGCTATGCCAAAAAATACGCCAACAAAAAAGCCCGGCGTTAACCGGGCTTTTTTTAGGGGTCGCTGCTTACAGCTTCTTTAGAATTCGGTCGATCTTTGTGAACAGACCGGCACTAGAAGTGCTCGCCAGTTCAAAAGTCAGACCATTGCTTGCTTTCATACAGCAGTGGCTCCTTTTATTTATTTTTAATGTGGTTTTTGTTTGTGATCACTAACACTGTGTATTATACACAAATTTGTTATTTTGTCAAATTGCGTATGTTAGGGGTTTTGTGTTTTGATTGATCTCAAACGCATAATACCGCTTATGTTGCCTGCCCGGCAAGTAGATTTATTAGTAATATGTTGTATTTTTTGCAGATCGGTTAGTTAACCAGACCATTATCAGAGCAACGACGAATAAAGTCGCCGGAAAAGCGATGGCCACCGGGCTGTAATGATACGGCTTGGTTTGGGGTGCCACGCCGGTTACAGTTTGAGTCTGAGCGGCCGCAGTCGGTGCCAGACTGATTGTTGAAACGCCGTTGTTCTGCAAGGGCACGCCGCCGCTTTTGGTGCTATTTAACAAACTGGGTGAGGTACCGGGCTGTAAATTGCTGGAGCGTGTGCCGCCGGCATTACCCTGCCCGGCAGATTGCGGCGTCTCGGTAGTTGTTTGCGAGCCGAAGCCGCTGACGGTGTTTAATTGTGTGGCCATTAAGAACTATTGTAAAGCAATTTCAGCCGTGGCGGGAGCTAATGGCACCCGACGACTGCTAGCGAATCTTGGTGATCAACCGCAGGTTGGCAAGGTATTGGTCGAGATTGACGTTGGGATGCGAGTTGAGATAGTTCATATGCTTATCCACGAAAGGAATCAGATTATCGGAGTAGGTTATGGTATTGGCGCTGTAGCTTGATGCGGTGTTATACAGCGTATCGGTTTCGATACGCTCCAGAATGCGCTTAGTAGCCAGACCCTCTTCGGACTCAAAGAAGCTAACGCGTTTCTTTAGGTTGGGCATACTAAATAACCTTGGCTTTTTTGGGTTTCTTGATCTCTTTGCGCCCTTTATCTTTGGACATAGTAGTTCTCCAGTTACTTCTTAGTATACGCTCCTGGTTGACAATAACCAAATCTCATACTATGCCATATCTAATTTAACTGAGCTATTTGAGTCTTTTAAGATGAGCCAAGCCCATCAGGACTAACAAAGCCATAACGGCGGCACCGGCCAAGACAGAAACAGCCGCGTATTGGGTAATTTGCCCGAATGTGCCATAGGCGTAGCCGTCGCCAAGCAATAGGCCGCGCAGAGTTTCACCCTGGAATAAAGCCGCTTTTTGCTGCTGTAGCGCTGGGTTAGTCGGGTCGGCTTTGGCAAGCGTACTAACTTCGGCGTAGGTTTTACCGCCGGCAACCTTTTCGAGGTGGCGACCGATGAAACCATTGGCGTAGGCTTTAGCTTTAGTACCGTTATCAACTAATTGCCCGGCATACTGCTGAAGGTCAGGAAACTCGGCCGGATCCAGTGCCGGACTGCCCTTTTCGGGGAAGTAAATTTTTTGGGCGGCCAGTTCATCATGAACGCTACTGGTTGCGAACGTAGCTGCTTTCCAGGCCAGGCCGCCAACGGCTAGTAATACAACTATCATTGCCGTGCCTAATAATATAAATACGGTATCAATTATTTTTCTTTGTGATTTTGCCATAATGCTTATCCTTGTTTACTTTAGTATTGTACCGCACCTACGGCCGCGTAACACGCTTTATGGCTCGCCAGCGCTTGATTTGTAACTTATGAGCCTTGTCGGGCCAGTTGCGACTGATTGTTTCGAACCAGTCATCAAAATTCATGTCGTCATTCGCAACCGGTGCGGGATGGGTATGCCTTTTTATCATCTTCTTGTCCCCCCTGTAGGTACTATTATCTGCGCTTGTGGCTTGAGGTACAGTGACTGATGTCACGAGACAAATGTGATTAATTACGGCCTGACGCCTGTTATGCCGGCCTGATAGTATTCCAGCCGCCTTTTTTCAATGTAGTGAACGAACTTTTCGACACACCGATTATTGACGAAACGCAATGTAAAATGGCTGATTTTGGTATTTAGCGTCACGGCAGTGAACGGATCGGCTCTGGATACATCAACGCCATCAACTATGTCATGGGTGAACTCATCATTGTCGGTGTAACCAGGTTTATGATTTAACGATATGACACGGCGATCGGTGGCAACTACCATCCTGTCCACCCAGCTCAGTAAGCCGGGGTCTTCGGCAATCCGGCCGTAAATAACAGCCTGGATATGTTCATTGTCGTGAATGATAGTCGGCAGATAATGAGCGTTGAATTTCATCAAACCATACTGCACTGCGAAATACCGGCCGCAATAAGCTCTTTTCTGACCCGGTTTTTCTTAGTGGACAATTCTTCGAGGCCATCCTCAAGGAAGGCAGAACCATCAGAGGCTAGTGGTAGCTTTGATGAGTTAGCGCTTTTTTTCATAATCTTTCCTTGGAGCGGCAGGTTTTCCAGGCCGTTACTGCCTGGAAAATAATTAATGCGCTCCAGCGTAGCCTGATCCATTGATGAATCAAAAGTTAAGTCTTCGTCGCGCAGATTGTGGTCGACGGCGGCGTTCTACTCTCCTAAGAACTCATCATGGCCAGCATCTTTTTACCGCCCGTTTTAAAGAATCTGATCAATACCACGGCCGCAATCAGCAAGAAAATGATGTTTAGCACTGTTGTGTAGTTCCAGCTTACCGAGGCCTCTATTAGCTTGGCCTGCCGCTCAGCCGGCACCAGATTAAGCAGTTGGAATAAGCCTTCGATGGCATAGCCGGCAATTACTATTGCCACGTAGAGCAGTCCGGTCAGGTTCAGCGCCATCCTCCAGCCATAGTATTTGCGGTAAATATTGATGATTGGCAACACAATCAGGTCGGCAAATATAAAACTAATGACGCCGCCAAACGAAATGCCGCCGTTCCACAAAACAACCGCCAACGGTACGTTACCAATCGAGCATACAAAGCTAATAACCGCTACCAACGGGCCGACAATTGGCCCCCAGATGACCGACCAGGCCGGATGATTGGTCAGGAAGAAGGCTTGCCAGAAAGACTCGGGGATCAGCGCCGCGGCGGCGCCGGCAATCAGCAAACCCAAGGCTATGTCTTTCCAGACGGCCTGCCAGTCCATCACAAAGTAGTGCGATGTCGATGTTTTGCCAGCTGGTGACCCTAACTTTGACAACAGCGAGCCCGGTTGGCTAACGGCCATGTCCATTTGGGCGTGGGCTTCCATTTTGCCCTGTGCGCCACGTTCGGCCACTCTGTGGGCTACTTCGATGACCTTTGGTTTCAGTAGCCGTCGCCCCAGTATGGCAAAGACTATAATCATAATCGGCCCGGCCACAAATTCGGCCAGCGTGAATCGCCAGCCCAGCAACAGCGCCATTATGATGCCCAGTTCTATCACCAAGTTGGTGGAGGCAATCTCAAAAGCAATCGCCGACGAGAAGTTGGCACCTTTTGTGAATAAAGACCTGGTCAGAGCTACCGCGGCATAGGAACAAGATGACGAGGCGGCTCCCAGTAACGTAGCTTTGGACAGAGATTTCGGGCTGTCATCCGGCAGTAGCCTGACCATCTGTTTTTTTGTAACCACCGCTTGTATGGCCGCCGACAGCAGAAACCCCAGTATCAGCGCCCATAGTATTTCCCAGCCCATCGCAAAGGCTGTTGATAACGCCCGGCCTAGTTCATGCATAGCTTCTATTATAGTATAGAATGAGTTTAGTGAATGTAGTGCAAAGGAGATTAATTTGTCGAAAGCAAAGTTAGCAAAAATTATTGGTCAACCCTGGTTATTATTATCTGCAGGCATAGTTTTAGGGGCTTTGCTGATTATGGGCATACGCTTTGCCACTTATCATGTCGACGACGTGCATTATCATGCCAACTTTGCAGTTTACATCAACGGCCAGCCGGAAAAGTTTAGCGACCCACAGTATTATTCAGAAATTGAAATGTGCACCGCCAGCAAAGAGATCATACCGAGCCAGCGTGCCCACATGCATGACAACATCAACAACGTCGTCCACGTAGAAGATCACTCGGTTACCTGGGGGCAGTTCTTTACCAACCTTGGCTGGTATCTGGGCCCTGACTTCATACAAACAGCCAACGGCACGCTGTACCGCGAAAATGGCGCCGACAAGCTGAACCTGATGATCAACGGCCAGGATTATAGTGGTCTGGGCAGTTTTGCCAACCGGGTAATCAAAGATGAAGATAAATTACTGATCAGCTTTGGCGATGCCAGCCAGAGCCAGCTACAACAAGAATACAAAGCCATACCTGCCACCGCCCATAAGTACGATATCGAGAAAGATCCGGCCAGCTGTGGCGGCCATGTTGGCCCTACCATGCGTGAACGCATGAACCACATGTTCTGATGAAACAGCTGGTCAACATTGATGCGGCCACAAGTTCCGAAAACATTCTGAGCGAACTAACCGCCCTCGATGCCCGGCTGGCAGACAGCGGGCTGAAGCAGTTCCTGATATTCAACAAAGCCTACTTTATTGTGACCAGCGCCATCAAACAATCATCGGATACCGGTCATTTTCAAAGCCCGGAATTTGTTGAAGAGTTCAGCGTCCGCTTTGCCCAATACTATTTTCAGGCAATTAACGAAACCCTGGTAAACAGCCCCCAATTACCGCCGGCCTGGGCTTTGCTGAACACAGCCTGCGAAAACAAAGGCACGCCGCAATTCATCCTGCTATTAATGGGCGCAAACGCCCACATTAACAGAGATATTCCGCGCACTCTGGTGGATGTAATGGGCAGAAGGCAGATAGATGACTTATTGGGTGATGTGCGTAAAGTCGACAGGATTTTAATGAAAAGCGGCCGGCAGATAATCGATAGTTTTGAGGAACCCGGGCATAGGCTGAACTGGCTGAAACGACACCTTGTATTCCTGTACTACCGCCCTACGATGTACATGATCCTATACTGGCGCGTCCGATCCTGGCACAACTATAAATCAATTAAAAAAACCGGCCTGCAGGCCAGCAACTACGAAAAACGTTCTATCCGCATCGCCCAGCATTTTCTGAAACTAGCCAAACACCTGAGCTAATGGTTGCGGGGGCAGGACTCGAACCTGCGACCTCGTGGTTATGAGCCACGCGAGCTGCCGCTGCTCCACCCCGCGTCGAGTGGTCTGCATATTGTACTAAACAGAGGTGAAAAAGTCAATCGCCAGCGTTTTGGCGGCTGATTTATTAAATTTTCATTAACTAAATACCACCGTCAACATTCAGATATGTATAATCTCGGCATGGCTAACTGGACAATCGTGTATTACATAACGATAAATGGGGCAAGCCCCGTTACGGACTTTATTGATAGCCTGGACGATACAGCTCAGGCAAAGGTCATTAACACTGTCCGATTGTTAAAAGAATTCGGCATACGGTTAGGCGGTTCACATTCCAAAAAGATAAAAGGCACCGCTGTATGGGAACTGCGTATCCTAGGAAGTGCTAACATCAGAGTAATTTATGTGGCTGTCAAGCAACGAAGCTTCTTGCTACTACATGCTTTCAATAAGAAAAGCTCGAAAACTCCGTCAAAAGAGCTTAAAACAGCAGCCGATCGTCTGCGTGAATATCGGTCACGAAAGTTAAGAACCCCGCACTAAAGTACGGGGCTTAATCGCTTCGCTTTCTTCGGCAGACTTGAAACTACTGGTTTTG
>PFOA01000070.1 GCA_002792275.1 Candidatus Saccharibacteria bacterium CG_4_10_14_0_2_um_filter_52_9
AGGTAAAACGAAACCTCCCATTTGGTTCGCGGCCGCATGGCAACCCAGCGTAACGCCTTATTATAGAGTTTATCTTCGCTGGATAGCTTCTTGTACTCACCCACTTCTTGCTTGGCAAGTTCCTGGCCGCTGGCCAGCTTGCTCTCCAATAAAGCAGTCTCGCTCAACGAAAATTCGTACTTCCCTTCCACAAAAACCGAATAACGGTTAGTGCGCTTGAGCTGTTGCTTAATACTTGTAATCTTCATCACTTTTCCCCGTAATGAGTGCGGCAACCATATATCTGTACTTGCGTGTCTGTCACTACATAGACGAGTCGATGCTTTTCGTCTATCTGGCGTGACCAGGAACCCCTCAAATTCTCATGCAGGGGTTCAGGTTTCCCGATTCCATCATATGGATTTCGCCGACAATCTTTGATCAATGTATTAATTCTTTTCAAAGTCCGTTTGTCCTGGGTTTGCCAGTAAAGATATTGCTCCCATCCTTCTTTTGTGAAAGTGAGATCTAGCATTATTTATGGCTCTATTAATTCTCGCTTGAATACTTTGCCTGCCTTCGCGTCAGCCAGCGATTTTATGAGCCGCTTGGCGTTGGCCGGGTTACTGAGTAAATACTCCGTCTCCGTCATGCCATTATAATGGTCGAGCGGCATCATGACCACCGATTGACCCCCATTTCGCGCTATCACTAAGATATCCTGGTCATCAATGAGTTGATCGAGGTATTGCTTAGTGTTTTTGCGGAATTCCGAGATGCTAGTTACGTTCATATCCGTACTCCTATTAGTACCATATATTGTACTCTTTGAAGTACGTTTGTCAACAAGGTGCGTACGACTAATATTCATGATAGTATCGTTTGAGGACATCAGCTACGCCATCGGTGACTTTGTCGGGGTGGCTGACGACAAGTTCTTTGGCTTCGTCGACATCAAACCATCTGACTGATGCCACTTCGTCTGGCTGCAATATAAATTTCGTTTCCTTCGGCACGACCACCTTAAAGACACGGCTGAAGCGGTTGAGCTTACGATCCTCGAAATTACCGATGTGACGATAGTAACCAATCTCTTCCAGCTCCACGTTCTCCAAGCCTATTTCTTCGGCCAATTCACGTTTAGCGGCCGTTTCGTATGATTCGTCAACATCTACGTGACCGGCGGCAGAGTTGTCCCAGCGGTCAGGATATAGTTCGGAGTCAGGCGTACGTTTTTGAAGCAGAATATTGCCCGCTTCGTCTTCTACCATTATTCGGACAATGCGGTGTACCAGTCCTTTTGCCTGAGCTTCCGAAATGGAAGCAGTTCCTATTGGCTCATCGTTTTCGTCTACGATTTGGATCGGGAGGTGCTGACTCATAACAGATTGCGTTTTTCGAGGGCTTCGGTCAGTTGAGGTAGTTCAGTGAAGCCGTCGTCCCGCCTGAAATGGCTGGCGCCGGGCACAATTATTATTTCGCTGGCGGTTTGGGCGGCCAGCCATTTGGCCTGCTCCAGCGGGCAAAGCGGGTCGTTATCGCCGTGCAAAAATAGTAGCTGGGCGGCTTTTTGTTTAATGAGTTCGAAGTTGAAACCCTCGGGTGGAAACAGGGCTGAAAACTGGTCTTTGTCCAGATCGGTGCCCTTAGTGCCAGACCAGGCTCCGATTAACACGCCGGTTTTAATCGGCGGGCAACGCTGGTCTTCTATCAGGTTGAGTACCGAAACGGCGCCGGAGGAATGGCCGACAACCAAGTTGTCTGCAAAATCCCAGCCCGAGTTGAACAGAAAATCATTGTAGACTTGCCTGTTTGGTGTTTGGTTGTTTGGCAATTCCGGCACCCAGACTTTGTAGCCACGGTTTTCCAGATCGGCTTTGAGCCACGGCAACCAGTTGCTTTGTGGTGACCCGCCCGTTCCATGTAGAATAACTGCTCGATTCATGACTAGGCCTTGGCAGCCTCGCCGGCCAGGACTTTGTCGGCTAGTTCTTTTAGGACTTTAGGGTTTTCGTCGAGGTATTTTTTGGTGGCTTCGCGGCCTTGGCCGATTTTGGCACCTTTGTAGGCGTACCAAGCGCCGGCTTTTTCAACAATGTCGGCGGCTGCAGCCAGATCCAGTACATCACCGGATACGCTGATGCCTTCGTTGTACATGATGTCGAACTCGGCCTGGCGAAATGGCGGCGCGATTTTATTTTTAACGACTTTAACGCGGGTGCGGTTGCCGATGATTTCTTCGCCTTGTTTGATTTGGCCGATGCGGCGGATATCCATACGCACGCTGGAGTAAAATTTAAGGGCGTTGCCGCCGGTGGTAGTTTCGGGGTTGCCGAACATGACGCCGATCTTCATGCGAATCTGGTTGATGAATACGACCGTAGCCTTACTGCGGCTGATGACGCTGGTAAGTTTGCGCAGAGCCTGGCTCATAAGGCGGGCTTGCAGGCCTGGCAGTGAATCGCCCATGTCGCCTTCAATTTCGGCTCGTGGCACCAATGCGGCTACCGAGTCGATAACTATGATATCGACGGCGTTGGACCGCACCAGGGTTTCGACAATCTCCAGAGCCTGTTCGCCGTTGTCGGGCTGGCTGAGTAGCAGGTTTTCGACATCTACACCAATGCGTTTGGCGTAGGTAGGATCCAGGGCGTGTTCGGCATCAATAAAGGCCGCTGTGCCGCCGGCGCGCTGAACCTCGGCTATGGCGTGCAGGGTGAGGGTTGTCTTGCCGGAAGATTCGGGACCGTAGATTTCGACCACCCGGCCGCGCGGAATGCCGCCACCCAGAGCGATATCCAGACTCAGGGCGCCGGTGGGCGTGGTTTCTACAGCCGCCGGGTGCGACTCGCCAAGTTTCATAATCGAGCCTTTGCCGAATTGCTTCTCAATTGTTTCCAGGGCTAAGCCGAGGGCTTTGGACTTGCCGGCACTGTCGCCGGCCTTAACTTCTTGCATTTCTTTGGGTTCTTTAGTCTTACCAGCCATTACAACCTCCTTCGGTCAATTACCCCATCCACTTGTTAGTATTTTAGCACTATAAGCGGTTGGCCGCCGTGTGAAAACTGCTATAGCTTAGCTTGTGGCTACTTTTCATAATTTTTTAATATTTGCCGCGACGCAACGGTGGTGATTTTGCTTACGTTTTTAAGAAGATACTGCTAGAATGAACCAGATGCGTATACCTGATTCACTGGTAGAAAAACTTCTTTCAAAGGGTGGCGATTTTAGCAAAGAACAGCTAGCTGGCCTGCGTAAGCAAGCCGCCGCCGAAAAGCAACCTCTACAAGACGTGGTGATTAAAAGTAATCTGGTAACCGAAAAAGAGCTTACCAAATTATACGCCGACGAGATTGAGGTGCCGTTTGTTGAAATCAAAGCGGCCGAGATAAGTCATGAGGTTTTAAAACAATTACCGGAGCGCATCGCCCGTCAGTACAACGCCGTGATCTTCGGCATTGACAAGCAGGATATCAAGCAAGTCGCCATGGAAGATCCCGATGATATCCAGGCTTTGAACTTTCTGCAAAAACAACTCGGCAACAAGCTTAAGATACACATCACCACCAGTAGCTTGCTCCAGGCTGCATTAGACCAGTACCGTGGCACAATCAGCAGTGAGCTCACCAAAGTTATCACTAATGAAGAGGACGCCGACGACAACGAAGAAGAAGTCGACGAAAGCGATCTGGCCGAAGATTCGCCGGTGGCGCAAACGGTAAATATCCTTATAGAATACGGCATTAAATCGGGTGCCAGTGACGTGCACATTGAACCGCGGGAAGATCATGTTGTTGTTAGATACCGCATAGACGGCCTCCTGCGCGAAGCCAACAAACTGCCGCGTAAACTGCTCGGCTCGCTGGTCAGCCGTATCAAAATTCTGAGCAACCTGAAGATAGATGAGCATCGGGCACCGCAGGATGGCCGATTTAAGATTGAGGTTAGCGGCCAGATCTACGCCCTGCGCGTATCAACCTTGCCGATTCTGGACGGTGAAAAAGTTGTGATGCGTATTCTTAACGAATCCAGCAAAGCGGCTGATTTTACGGAGCTTGGTTTTTGGGGTACGGCACTGGCCGACCTGAAGCAGGCCATAACTCAGCCCCACGGCATGGTTCTGGTCACCGGCCCGACCGGCTCAGGTAAGTCAACAACGCTATTTAGTGTTCTTAGTTCGCTTAATACGCCTAACGTCAATATTTCAACCGTCGAAGATACGATTGAATACCACATTGTCGGTGCCAACCAAACCCAGGTAAACCCGGTAGCCGGTATGACCTTTACCAACGGCCTGCGTGCCTTGCTACGACAGGATCCAAACATCATTATGGTGGGTGAGATTCGCGATGGAGAAACGGCCGACCTAGCCGTACAAGCCGCCCTGACCGGCCACCTGGTGTTCAGTACCCTTCACACCAATAATGCCGCCACCTGCCTGCCACGCCTGCTGGATATGGGCGTCGAGCCGTTTTTGATAGCCAGTACCGTGCGGGTGGTCATCGGCCAGCGCTTGGTGCGTCGCTTGTGTATCGACTGCCGGGAGGCCTTTGTGCCCGATGCTGCCCTATTGAAGCATCTCGATGAAGCCTTTCACCTCAATGATAACGGTGGCCTAAAGCGTTTGCATGAGCTTGAAGCCGCCGCTCTGAAAGATGGTATTGACGCCTCGACCGGCAGTAAAGATAAAACCAGCAGTGAGCTTAGCACCAGTCCCTCGGCCATTACCAAACTCTGGAAAGCACATGATACCGGCTGTGATAGCTGTGGCCATAGCGGCTACAAAGGCCGGATCGGTATTTACGAAGTACTGAGCAACACATCGGCTATCCAAAAACTAATTGTCAGCAATAGTACCTCAGAAAATCTGGAGCAAACCGCCACCGGCGAGGGTATGCTAACTATGCAGCTCGACGGCTTTATTAAGGCTCTGCGCGGCCAGACTACCATCGAGGAAGTATTGCGCGTAACCGCCCAGGAATAGAATTATGCAATTTACCTATAAAGCAACCACCAAAGACGGCCACACTATATCGGGCACTGCCGAGGCCGCCGACCGGCAGGCCTTGCTGGGTTTACTGCACAAACAAGGGATTATGCCGGTATTGATAGAGGGCGGTAAGTCAAAATCCAAATCAGCGGGCTTTTTTGGTAGCAAAAAGAAGATCAAGCTGGCCGACCTAGTGGTTTTTACGCGTCAGCTGTCGACTATGATCTCCGCCGGCGTACCGCTGGCTCGTTCGCTGTCTGCGCTACAGGGCGACGCCAGCAATCCTTACATGCGTGAAGTGCTGGCTGGTATTACAAAGGATGTGGAGGGCGGTATTGCCTTGGGTGATGCTTTTGCGAAATACCCGACTGTATTTTCAGACGTCTACGTCAACATGGTGCGCGCTGGCGAAGAAGGCGGTATTCTTGACGACATACTGAAGCGCCTGGCCACTCAGGTTGAACAAGACGCCAGCATCCGCAAAAAGATTAAAAGCGCCATGATGTATCCGGTAGTAATACTCGGCGTAACGGTGATCGCTTTTTTTGGCATCATGCTGTTTATCGTTCCCAAATTAGGCGGAATTCTGACTTCGTTGGGCGGGCCAAACGCCAAATTACCGATCTACACTCAAGTATTGCTTAATTTTAGTGATTTCTGCGCCAAGCCGACGATACTTGGCCATCTGCCGATACCGATTATCAACAAACTGCCGAACCTGATCTTGATGTTGATCCTGGCTGGTATTGGCACCTTTTTCTTGATGCACTACATAAAGACCGATAAGGGCAAATATAAATTTCACGCCTTGCTACTCAGGATACCGGTAGTAAAAACGGTGATTCTGAAAGTCGCCATTGCCCGCTTTTCGCGCACTTTTGCCTCATTAATGGGAGCCGGCGTTAGTGTGTTGGATGCCCTGCAGGTTACGGGTGCTGCACTTGGCAACAAAGTCATCGAGGCAGAGCTGGTTGCCGCCGCCGAAGCCGTAAAAAATGGCAAGCCACTTAGCGAGCCGATCAGCAACAGCCCGCATTTTCCGCCGATTGTGGCACAGATGTTAATGGTCGGCGAGGAAACCGGTCAGATTGACACGGTGCTCACAAAAATAGCCGACTTTTACGAAGAAGAGGTGGCAGTGTTAATAGATGGTTTGGCGGCCATTATTGAACCAATTATGATCATATTTTTAGGTGGTGGCGTCGGCTTAATTGCCGCTTCGGTGATGGGTCCTATCGCTAACCTATCAAAAAATATCGGCCAGTAATCCACAACTACTACTTGACGAGTCGGCGCTTATGGTTATAATCATTCCCAGATACTTGCTGTCTTAAGATATTAGACTGTCAAGATCAATAGGCAATAAATAATAATCAAGGAGGGTGGGCTCTAATGATCTCCCTTAAAAAACATAATCAAGGTTTCACGATTGTCGAACTGCTGATCGTCATCGTGGTAATTGGTATTCTGGCGTTACTCGTCATTACTACCTACAGTGGTATTCAGCAAAAAGCACGTAACAGTAAGCGCCAAGCGGATATGAACTCGGTTCAGACTCAGCTGGAGGCTTACTTTCAAAACTCCGGCTACTACCCTAGTCGGGCAGACATGAACGATGGTACATGGCTTAGTACTAACATGAAAAGCCTCGATCAGAACGCTCTGGTTGATCCTTCTAACGCTACACAGAGCAAGACTCTGCTGGCAGCTGCGGCAGCTAAGTCATACGCCTATGCTCCGCTTAACAGTAGTGATGCCAGCTGTGAAGCTGACGACACGACCTGTGCGAAGTACACTCTGACTGCAACCTTTGAAGGAACCGTTAACGGCGCCTCCACAGCAGTTAAAACAAACCTGGATTAGTTTCAATCTAACCAGTCTTAAAAGCCCCGGTAAACCGGGGCTTTTATACTATAATGTTGATAAGCATGGGTAATATGAAAGAGTCCTCAGACGGCTTCACCATAGTAGAAATACTGGTGTCGATTGCCGTGGCCGCTATCGTTACGATGTCGCTTAACCAGGTAACCACTACTTATTTGCATGTCAGTCAGCGCGGACGCTATCTTAATTTGGCAAACTCTTACGCGGAGACTAAAATTGAGGCCTTGCGAAATCAGGGCTACAACTCGCTCGCGCTTGGTACCAGCAGCCTTACCAGCAGCCTGCCGTCACAATTACCCCCGGTCAGGTCAGCCTCTATGACAGTTACCAGCCCCCTCAGCGGCTTAAAGCAGGTCGACCTCACGGTATCCTACAACGACCAGGGTTTCAGCAACTCATACAGCTATACAACCTATATTGGAGAGCTCGGTGTCGGCCAATAAACTATCTCTAGGCCGCCAGGCTGGCTTCACGCTGGTGGAAGTGGTGGTGGTAGTTAGTACCTTGGCGATAGTTTCTATGGTCTTTCTTGGTATGGCGACCAGCTATTTTGTAGTAATTAACCGCAACAACCACTTGTCCGAAATGACTATCAGTTCTCAAAACCTGATCAGATCAACCGTCGAAAGCTTGCGCTATGGTGACGGTGTCCGCCAGACAAATCAAATCACCGATCCTAACTCGCCGTTCGGCGGCTGGAACACCAGTAACAGCGCCTTCGTAATAATCATTGCCGTGCCTGCCCTGACAGCTACGCATAGTTATATTATTGATCCGGATACAGGCAACCCCTATATGAATGAATATGTGTACTATCGCAACGGTACAACTCTTATGAAGCGCACTCTGGCCAACCCTAACGCAACCGGGAACAGCCTTAAAACCAGCTGCCCCACGGCCAGTGGCAGCTGTCCGGCCGACAGAACGCTAGCACTATATGTTAACTCCATGGTATTCACACTATACGACCAAGACGGTGCCCAGACTGCCGATGCCACGCTGGCACGCTCTGTCAATATAGCGCTGACTATGCAGCGCAACGCTCCCGGTAGTCCGCTCAACCTTACTACCAGCATTCGTGTAACATTAAGGAACAGGTTTTAAATGATGAAACGCCAAAAAAGCAATCAAAATGGCTCCATAATACTGGTTTTCCTGATCGTTCTGCCTTTTCTGGTCTTGCTGGCCATGTATTTCATGCGGCTTTCGTTAACCAGCTACCAGGTGGCCAGGCTGGATCAGCTACACAGCTCGGCTCAGCTGGCAGCTGATGCCGGCGCTGATTACTCCGTGGAGAAGCTCACTCAGGATGAGAACTGGTCGGGTACCGGCAGTGAGGTTCAACTGCACAACGACGGTAAGGTTAAAACCACTTTTCAGGTCAGCGTCTCGGGTGATGCAACTGCCAAAGTGATCGCCGTGACCGGCCGAACCTATTGGCCGCTGACATCGTCCACACCCGCCCGTAAGGTAGCCGTGTATGTCGATATGCGTCCGGTTTCGTCGGGCTTATTCAGCGTTATTAGTGGTGCCGGCGGTTTATTTATGAGCAACAGCTCGAAGGTCGTGGGCGGTGATGTTTTTATTAACGGTGAAGTCAGCATGTCAAATTCCGCCCAAATCGGGCTCAGCACCAACCCGGTTAGTGTCAAAGTTGCTCATCAGATTTGTCCTAATCCAGCCGATGCGACATATCCACGGGTCTGTAACAGTGGTGAAAACGGCCAACCCATAACCATCAATAATACGGCTCATATTTACGGCACGGTGCTTGCCACCAATCAAACAAACGGCAGTAAGATGAGCAACCCCGGGTTGGTAGCCGGGACGGTTGCGCCCCAGGCTCTACCCACATATGACCGAGCCGCTCAAAAGGCTGCGGTAGCAACGACCATAACAGCATCGGCGGCTTCCTGTTCGGGCAGTCAGACCAAAACATGGGCGGCCAATACCAAGATTACCGGCGACGTCAGCCTCAGTAATAGCTGTAAGGTCACTGTTAACGGCAATATCTGGATTACCGGCAAGCTTAGCCTGTCTAATTCAAGTCAGATGATTGTTGCTGACGCGCTAGGTTCTACGCGGCCGAACATTATGGTCGACGATGATGATGGCGCGAGCTTTTCTAACAGCTCGTCGATGGTGCCGAATGCCACCGGCACCGGTTTCGAAATTTACACTTTTTACAGCCGAGCCGCCTGCTCGCCCGATTGCACTACTGTTACGGGTACGGATCTGGTGAATTCGCGTTCGGTTACGACTATTAGTCTCAATAATTCGGGCAACAATACAAATTCAATATTTTACGCTTATTGGTCGCAGGTTAAAGTACAGAACAGCGGACAAATTGGCGCTATTATCGGCCAGACTATCAGTTTAACCAATACCGGCACGGTTACGTTCGGCTCGTCCACAGGAGTTGGCAACACAACCTGGGTCGTCAAGGGGTACCGTAGGCAGTAAATTTGCTATACTGTAAGAAAGATATATTGCCTGAGGTGGGCACATAAATGAAAATGGCCAAAATATCCAACTTTTATCACGACAAGCCCCTGTTCGGGCTGGACATTGGTCATAGCTCGCTCAAGGTGATGCAGTTGGCCGAACCGGCTGATCCTGCCCTGAAGGAACAAAAACCACGGGTAGTCGGTTATGGCTATGCCAATTTTGACGAAAGTGCCCAGAAGGACGGAGTTGTGGTAAAGCCGGAGATTATTGCTAAAGCGGCTCACGACCTCTTTAAGAATAACCTGATAGGCGATATTACCACCCGGCGGGTAGCCATTGCCATGCCGGCCTACCGGACTTTTACGCGTGCCCTAAAGTTGCCAAATCTTCAGTTCAAAGAATTGCAGGAGGCGGTAGAGCTGGAGGCCGAGCAGTACATCTCTATGCCCCTGGAAGATCTGTATCTGGATTATGAAATAATCCGGCAAACAGCCGATAGCACTGAGTTATTTGTTGTGGCGATTCCCCGTAAAATTGTTGATTCTTACCTAAACCTAGCCGAAATAATGGATCTGGAGATTGTGCTGATTGAGCCAACCCTCAGCTCTTCCGGACGGCTGTTTTCGATTGGCCATAACAGCGAAGATGCAGCCTTTATTGTTGATTTCGGCTCAGTCTCATCCGACATTAGTATTTATGACAAGCGCCACACCCTGGTGACCGGCACCGTGCAAGGCGGCGGCGTCAACTATACCGAAGCCATAATGAAAAAGTTGGGTGTTACGGCACAAGAAGCCGGCCTCATTAAGACACGCTACGGTCTTGGCGTAAGTAAGCGCCAGAATGAAATTCGCCAAGCCTTATAGCCAACGCTGGAACAGATTATCAAAGAAATTCGTCGCATGATTCGCTACTACGAAGAGCGCTATGGTAATGACCGGCCGGTTGAACAACTGATCACATTAGGCGGCGGCGCTAACATGCCCGGCCTGAGTGATTACTTTACCCAGTCCCTGCGTTTGGCAGTGCGCTATCTGGATCCCTGGCAATATCTCGACCACACCGGCCTACAGCCGCCGGCCATCCCCGACAGACCGATGTATGCCACTGTGGCCGGCCTTAGCCTGGTGCGCCCCAGTGAGGTATTCCTGCCATGATCAACTTACTGCCGCCGGAAGTAAAAACCGGCTATACCTATGCCCGGCGTAATGTCGGCTTGCGACGATGGGTAGTTGTATTCCTGATTGCCCTGGCCGGGCTTGGTATGGTTGCAACCTACGGCATGCTGAATCTGCGGCAATCCAGCCATAAGTATCAAATCCAGATTGCCTCTAAAGAGGCCTTTCTGAAAAAAGAAGACTTGCAGGGTACCCAAAAATCGATCCAGGACATTAGTAACAGTTTTAAGTTAGTTGTTAAGGTCTTGGGCCAGGAAGTGCTGTTTTCTCATCTATTACAGCAAATAACCACTACCATACCCAACAAGGCCAGCCTAACCGGCCTCAATATTAGCCAGACTACCGGCGCTATTGATATTACGGCGATTGCAACCGATTACACAACAGCAACCCAGGTGCAGGTTAATCTGGCCGATCCGGCTAACAAAATTTTCAGCAAAGCCGATATCATCAGCATTACCTGCAACAAGGTCG
>PFOA01000077.1 GCA_002792275.1 Candidatus Saccharibacteria bacterium CG_4_10_14_0_2_um_filter_52_9
AATACCACGATGTGACCCTCAAGTCAAAGTCGTGGAGCCGTATGTGGATAACTGCCCCATTGACTTAACTAGTCCGTAGCCAATTTTATCTGAGGTTTGTATTGCCCCGTTCCTGGTATCACCAAGCTCAGATCCCAAGTGCCTATGCTACCTGTTCGGACAGCGAGCGACGCCATAACTGCAAATTCATGCTTACTTACGGGCAAGGCTTTGCCATCAGCCATTACGTATGCCTCGCTCAGGCCGACCTGTATACGGTCGTCGGCCGCAGGGTATACATCCTTTAGCCCGTCCTGAGCCGGATCAAGAGAAAACGTATCTGTCAGACGAGTGATTAAGCCGTTGTGAAATTCGGGTGTGAAGAATCGCATAGTTTGAGATCCGGGACCGTACCTTTCCCTCGCCGGAAAGGTACCGGACACCAGATGTATTAGGCCAGTTCGACGGTTGCGCCGGCTGCTTCGAGAGCAGTTTTGGCGGCTTCGGCGTCTTCTTTTTTAGCCTTTTCGAGTACGGGCTTGGGAGCGCCGTCTACGATGGCTTTAGCTTCGCCCAGGCCAAGACCGGTGATGTCTTTGACGGCCTTGATGACAGCGACCTTTTGAGCACCGGCGTCCTTAAGGATGACATCGTGCTCACTCTTTTCTTCGGCGGCTGGGGCGGCATCGCCACCAGCGGCTGGGCTGGCGACTGCGACTGCAGTAGCGGCCGGTTCAATGTTGTATTCGTCTTTCAATATAGTGCCGAGTTCGTTGACTTCCAAAACGGTCAGCCCAACGAGCTGTTCGGCAATTTTCTTTAAATCTGTAGCCATGATGTTCCTTTATTTAACTTAATTGGTTGCTTTGGCTTCTAAGCCCTGTAATAGACCATGAAGGTTACCGGACAGGCTGCCCATAACGCCGCGAACGGGCGAATTAAGGGTGTTAAGAATACCAGCAATAAGCTGGTTCTTGCCTGGCAGGCCGGCCAGCGCTTTGACGTTAGCGGCATCAATAAACTCGCCCTCGGCGCTAAAGGCACCGACAAATTCCAGGTTTGGATTTTGCTTGGCAAAGTTATTGAGTACTTGGGCGGCAGCTACTTCGTCTTCGCCGTTAAAGGCGTAGAGCAACATGCCCTCTAGAGCGCTGGTGTCGGTATCTTTAAAGGTGTCGATTGCTTTGAGCGCCTGGATAACCAAGCGGTTCTTAACAACTTTAACCCGGGTACCGTTGGCTTTGGCGTCGCGCCGCAGTGTCTGCATAGCCTTAACCGTGGTGCCTTGATATTTGGCGACAACGGTCATTTTTGAAGCGCTCAGCAGATCGGCGACTTCGTCGACGACTGCCTGCTTCTCGATTTTGGTTAATGCCATGTAATTTCTCCGAATTACTTACTTGCCACGAAAGCCATCGACCATTTGCTTTCGCAGTTGCCACGGCCTTGAGGCCTACAAAAACGCCTTGGTTTTATAAACCAGAGGCGTGCAAACTATCAAAAGTAGATTGTTTGTACCTCGGCGACATAATTAAGGCTTAAAGCCCGTCGCTGTCTCTAGCAACTTAAATAGGATTATAACAGATTGAAGACCGTTTGGTCAATCGTAAAGATGATCGACTGGCGCTTCGGGAGGAGTGGCCTCGCCCTGCTCCGGCTTGAGTGGCTGGTGCACATCGAGGTTATGAAACGGTTTAACGGCGGCGAGGGCTATTTTAGCCACCGGCTGCACTAGCTCTAAATGCCTTCGCCTGGCTCGTGCCTGTTCACTTTCTGGTGGTGCTTCCATTTTTTTGTTCCCCGCTTACGCTTGTATAGTTGCACGCACTCGGTCTAACGTCAAGTAACAACTGTCGCATTATTAATTACGTAGGCTTTGAGAACTTCGTAAAACTGTAGTAGTTCGGCCTTTTTTATCCATTCGTCATCACTATGTGCGCCGCCGCCGTCAGGCCGGATGACAATGGTAGGGATGCCTTTAGCGCAAAAAAAAACGGGCATCGCTCGAGCCGCAAGACCTGGCCTGACCCAAAGGCTTACCTCTGATACGGTCAGCAACCTTAATAAAGTTAGCTATTGCCGGGTCTTTTAGATCTATCTTTCCCGGATCCTGCTGGGAGAGTTCGTGGATTTCAAGCCTGTGAGCTTTGGCGATGCTCTCTACTGCAGATCGTTTAAGCTTATAATCCTCAGCATCAATAAAACGCATGTCCAGAGTAGCTTCGGCGGTGGCCGGAACTTGATTAATAGCTACACCGCCCTTGATCTGGCTGACCGTAATACTGCTACGCTTATAATTATGCTCACCGAAGGCCTCACGAATCTCCAGGACAGCCCGAGCCAGTCCCTCAATAGCATTGACGCCCTCCCACGGCCGCGATCCATGGGCTGTCTTGCCTTTGGCCATCAACCGGATATGCCAGACACCGTTGCTGGCGTTTTCAATTTCCCAGGCATTGCCGCCGTCGGGCAATATGCAAACATCGGCACCGTAGCCCTGTTCCAATAGATATCCCACACCGTCTTCGCCGCCGATTTCTTCGTCGGAGGTCAGCATAATGCCAAAATCGTAGTCACTTATTTCGTGTTTTAAATCCTCGACCAGCTGCATATAGCAGGCCACAGCAAACTTCATATCAAACACGCCGCGGCCATACAGTTTGCCATCTTTCTCGGCCATCGTACAAAGCGTTTTACGGCCCGGAACAACGTCCAAATGCGCCTGCAGAAGTATTTTAGGTGTTTTAGTGCCGGTTGTAGTCCCTACTAATGAAGGAAAACCATTGCTTTTGTGGTGGCTGACCGCCATGCCCCGTGTCCGTAATAATTCTTCGGCATACTGCATGCAGGCGACGGACGCTGAAGGCGCGGAGCTTTCCGATGGAAACGCCACCAAGGCCGACAACGTACTTATAAGATCAATTGTTTGATGAGACATATGCTTCTTGACAATAATAGTATAATGTGTGTATACTAATACTAGCGTTACAGGGCTGACAACCTTATTGTACAATATGATGAGAGAACAAATTCATGACTTTTAAAAGAACCCCCGAAGATCTTGAAAAGAGAATGCGGCGCCAGGAGGCGCGTGAGCAGAGAGGACGCGAAGCCCTAGCGGCTGCGGCCGACCGTCGTAGCGCTCGAGAAGAAGCACTTCAAGTTGAACGGGCTCTGCCCGCCCTAAGACTTATACGCCGGCACCATAATTTCGGTGTGGTGACTTTTAAGGGCTCAGATGGCGACTACTTTTTGGAAGGTTTCACAAAGGCTGTTGAAAGACAAAAGGGTGGTCTGCTGGTACTGCCGGCCGAGGGGAATATTCAGGGCGAAGACCTTGGCCACGAGCAGGCCGAGGACACATTGAGCATGCTAAGTCATCACAGGCGTGAATATGGCAAACTGGCCGTGGTCGCTTTTATAGATTTTCAATTCGGTGATAAAAAAAGTATCGGCACGCCTCTCGTTGCTCGTCGCGTATCAGACCTGCTTGACGCCCAGAATGACCCCGACCAGCCCAACCCTGGAACCGGTATAGTCATTATTGGAAGTGGTGATACATCCCATCTGGTCACCACAGGTTCCAATTTTATGCGTGAAACACAGCACCCTGTTGCCGGTAAGCTGGCCATCCGTTATGCATTAGACAACCACAATGAACTAACGACAGCTCCGAATGATATGAGCGTGCGCAGAGACCGCCTAGAAAACACTCCGATCTTCGTACCGCCCTTTCCCTTTGAAGCACCGCGATAGTAACAGTTTTTATTAAAGCTGAGAGAGTTTGAACTGCGTATAACGCTCGCCGGCCAGGCGGGTTAGTTCGGGGCTTTCGTCTTGATTAACAAACTGCATGGCTTCGGCCAGCATAGGGTGGACTTCGGCCAGTTTTTCGTGCATCTCCAGGACTAGCTTGCGGTAGCCGGGGTGGCCTTGCGGCGTGGTACGCAGTTCATGCAGGTGAAAGGCCTCGCGGGCGTTATAAGTGACCTTCCAGCGCATTTTGTGGCCTAACAGGGTGGCGTATTGGGCTTCTAGGGTGTAGCCGTTTTGCTGTAGCAGGCTATGTAGCTTGAGACTGATGTCAAAACAGGCCTCATATTGTTCGATTAGGCCGGAATCTTCTATCAGCTTGGGCACATCGTAGCCATAGCGGGGGGTGAGCTGTTGCCAGTTCATATCATCTACCATGCGGTGGCGCTGAAGGTCGCGAAAGATGCCGTAATCGCAGACCAGATCCCAGCTGTAATGAGCCTTTTCGAGCGCTCTGCCCGGCTTGTGGCGACGATTGAAACGTTCGCCCATGTAGGCCTTGAAAACATCGGTCTTTTTATCATATGGCCAGCTGTTGACTTCGGATTGTAGCTGTTCGAGTGACAGGTTGCTGTGTTCGTAGAGCATGTCGGGTACCAACAGCATTTCGTTTTTGGGCCAAAAGTCTACCAGGGTTACCGGTTCTTTGGCGGTGGCAGAGTGATTGTCGGGCAGATAGTCGTGAGCCAGCTCTTTGACGTTGCTATAAGTGTTGGCCCGGTAGGCCACCATGGCGCCGCCGCGCTCCGGCTTGTCGGCGCGCTCCAGGAACATCGGTATGATCTTGCGCCCCTGTTCTAGCAGGCTCTGGCCGGTAAGTTTGGCCTCTGGCAGCTCGTCGCTTAGCAGGTGCATAATCAGGCTCTCGAAGGCCTGACCCGAGGCGAAGATACCAACGGTAGACTTGGTAGCCACCGGCAGAACATCGCGCACGGCGTCGCAGGCCTGAGCCTTGGTGGCACCCTTCCAGGCGATGTCTCGTTCTTTTTCGGGCGTACTGTCGTTGGTGCGAACGTAATCTGTCAGGCGGCGCACCATGGTGGAGTAGAGCTCGAAAATAGTGTCCATGGCCCCGACATACTGCTTTTTTACATTAGGTTTGAGGTGTTCAGGCACGTGGTAGCGGAATTTGCCGTGCACGTCACGCTGGTCGAAGTAAATATAGCGCGTTGACTGCTCCAGATAAGCCGCTAGGCGGCCCCATTCCAGCTTTTTGGTTAACAGATTAGAAGCGTTCTCGATAACAAAGTGAATACCGCCGAGTTGTTGCACCGAATCGTCGCCGTAGGCAGTGATAACGCGGTGTAGTAGCTGGGCGTCTTTGTCGATCTTGTTGGCGAATTCATCGAGGATGGTGATACGCATATCATCACTGCGGCGGCTAAGGCGGGCCATGGCGGCGGCAATGGTTATGGGGCTGAGCTTGTCACTAAAGGCGTAAACATCGCCATCTGTGTCGGTAACGGCGCCGGCCAGGTAGGCTTTGCCGGCATCGGTAATGGCGTAGTTACCGTCGGTTTCTTTAGTTACCAGAACCTCGTCGTCTTGGCTGACGGCCGGTGTGGCCGCAGTCTTTTGCTCGATTATCTCTTTAACGGAGGCCGGTGCACTGGTGACGGCCGGCTGGCTGTTGTCGCGGACGGCCAGTTCGGCTTTGACCAGGTTCCATACGTTATCGGCTACGATGGTCTGATCGTCGGTGGCGAATACTACTGGCAACTTGCGTTGTTTGGCCTCCCAAAGATAGCCGGAACGAACCCGCTCCAGAAAAGCATCATCCAGGTTGTCATAGCGCTCGGCCTGATAGCGATCGCCCAGCCGCTCGCGCAAGACCTGCACCGGGGCGTCCAGCACTACGCACAAATCGGGTTCGATGCCGCCAACGGCAAAGCTGATAATACTGTTAATGGTATCGTAATCCGGCACATCGCCGCGGCCGTAATACTGGATCGCCAGGGTAGTTAAATAGTTGCGGTCAACCAGGCAAATAACACCGTGGTCGACACTTTGCTTAATAACTTGCAGGCTTTGGGCCCGGGCGGCGTTATAAAGCAGGACTTCGGTGCGGGTGTTCATAGGGTAGCGCGGGTCTTGGGTCAGCTGGCGGATGGCGCGAGCCGTCAAATCGCTCTGGCTGTCGGGCTCGCGTAGAGTGCGCACCGGTAATCCGGCCGCACGCAGGCGCCGCGCCAGCTCGTGCAACTGAGTGGTTTTGCCAACGCCCTCCGGCCCCTCAATAACAATGTATTTACCCCTATTCATAGGACAGACCCTCGATCTTCTGGGGCATGGAACGTATGTCTTTGTAGGCTTTGGGCAACATCATGTCCGGGGACCAGGTTTTGATAATTGTTTCCAGATCACTTCCCTGCTGGTATTTGCCACTGAAGCCGTCATCACGACCCTTGCCGTAACTGCCCTCTACCTCACCGGTTTCCAGGAAAATAGCCTGGGCAATGCGTTCGCCAACCGGCAGCAACACCGTTTCGCGCTCATTCAAATTGTAAATCTCCAGTGTTAGGCGGTTGATATAACCAGGGTCAACCCAACCGGCGTCGAAACAAACCGCTACGCCGTTGCGTCCCCAACTACTGCGCGATTTAACCTCATAGGCGCCGGGTGGCTTGATGCCAAAGAACTCATGGGTGTGTGCCAGGATGCGCTCGCGGGGCTTAAGGCTGATAACGGGGTGATCAAGCGGGATGTTGGCCACTGGTTTAAAACCGTTGAGCTTACACCACTCACCGTGAGGCATGGCCTTGTAGGGGCCGTCAAAATAGCGCTCAACGTCTTCGGAATCGAAGGGATTATAGATGGTGCGCTCGTTCATGCGCTCAATGCGATAATAATGATAGCCCAGCGTTACGTCCATGCTGGCGTGGCTGACATGCTTGGGATCAAAGGGGTGGCAAACAATATGGCCATCGTTTATGGCCGCTCGGATTTGGGTATTACTATAGACTGCCATTTAGCGTTCTCCCTTTAGTTACCATTCTAGAATAGGGCTCACCGGTAAGGCAAGCATAATAATAATGTGATTTTTACGCAAATAGATGCCCGGGTACGCTTATGACCGGAGTTTGGCCTCTATAAGCGCCATGGTCTCGGCCTGAATTTTGTCGGCTGCCGCTTCGGCGTCAAGCACGCTGGCGCCAAAGTGGCTGGCGGCCGCCACAAAACCCTCAGCCGTCTTTTGGTGGTAATCAGACGCCTTATTCTCAAAATAATCAAAGCCGGCCTGGTGGTTGCGCCGGTGGCGGCGTTCTTCCAGCGTGGCCGGGCCGGCGGTGTAGACGATAATAAGATCCGGCTCAACCAGGCCCAACAGTTCATCGGCCGCGGCATAACCGCGGTCGGGATCCAACCCGTCGCCAGCCACCTGATAGGCAATGATAGACAGCGGACTTCGGTCGATCAGCACAATCTGCCCGTTTTGGCGCCGTTCCAATACATCAACTGCCAGTGCGTGCTGGCAGGCCAGTGCAATATGTAAGTCAGTTCCCACCGGCCGTTGATTGTCCGAAAGCGAAGCTTGGCGCAGCAGTTCACCTATGGGTGTGCCGCCGACAGAACGGGTTTCGCAGACGTCCAAACTCTTTATGCGCAGAGCCTCGGCCGCCAGCTTGAGCTGTTCGGTTTTGCCAACGCCGTCCGGCCCGTCGAAGTAGACTATTAAACCCTTATTAGAAGCCATAGCAATATTATGCCAGACCGGCTGGATCAACGGCAATCGAAGGACCCATGCTGGTAGTAACATGGACAGCCTTCAGGTAGTTGCCCTTAAAGTTTTGCGGCTTATTGGCCTTGATGCTGGCCATCACCGCCTGGACGTTCTGAAGCAGTAATGGACCATCAAAACTGACCTTGCCCACTCCCAGGTGGACTATGCCGGTAGTGTCGACGCGGTACTCTACGCGGCCGGCTTTGGCCTCGGCCACGGCCTTGGCTATATCAGTAGTTACGGTGCCGCTTTTAGGGTTGGGCATCAGGCCGCGCGGGCCTAAAACCCGGGCGTACTTGCCAAGCTTTGCCATCAGCGTTGGGACGGCAATCAAGGTATCAAAATTGATATTGCCTTTATCAAGTTCGGCAAACAGCTCCTCAACACCGGCTAAATCGGCACCGGCTTTAATGGCGGCGGCAGAATCTTCGGTTAAAACGGCCACCCGGACGGTTTTGCCGGTACCACCGGGCAGTACCAGATTGTCGCGGATGTTCTGATCAGCCTGGCGCGGATCAACGCCCAGGTTAACGTGCATTTCGACTGTGGCGTCAAACTTGACGTGGCTGGTCTTTTTGGCCAGATCAACAGCTTGCTCGAGAGTATAAAGCTTGTCAGCCTCAATCAGCTCGGCGTTCTTACGAAAATGCTTGCCGTGGCGTTCTATACGCAGTCGGTTAGGGACAACCACGGCCTTTGGCTTGTCCTCAGCTGTTTCAGCAGAGGCTTTGCGAGCCTCTTTAGCTTCTTTCTCGGCAGCTTCTTCGAGCGCTTTGGCACTGCGCTTACCGGCCTTGGCGAGTTTGGGCTCTTCTGAGGTTTCAACTTGTTCTGTCGCTTCAACCGGTGTGACGGGTGCAACTTCGGCAGTAACCTCACCGTGCGCCTTTATAGTCGCTTGTATCTGCGCGATGGTGCTTTTATCAGCCACCTCAATGCCTAAAGCTTTGGCATCTTCAAGCAGGTCTTTCTTAGTCTTTGCCATAGTTAATTGCCTTCGACTTCCACGCCCATACTGCGGGCGGTGCCGGCGACCATCTTTTTGATGGCTTCGACGTCTCCGGCGTTCATGTCGTGAGCCTTGGCTTCGGCAATCTTGGTAAGCTGGGCGTTAGATAGCTTCTTATCGATCTTTTCGGTGTTGGGGCGGCCGGAACCCTTTTGAACGCCCAGTTCGGCGCGAATCAAATCGTCGGTGGGTGCACTAACGACGCGGAAATCCATACTGCGATCATCATAAATAGTAATATGCGCCGTGATCATCTGACCCTGCATATCTTTGGTGGCGTCGTTAAACGGTTGGATAAAATCCATCATATTAACACCGTATTGGCCGAGGGTGCTGCCGACGGGCGGCGCGGCACTGGCCTGACCGGCCCGGATTTTCATTTTTAGATTAGCTTTTACTGCTTTTGCCATAGTGATTTTCGAACGGAGCCTATGCTCAACATTCTCCTTCCCTTTCTTAATTATTGAAGCTTAAGACAGAAGTGCGTAACTGATTAATGTTACTACAGTTTACCCCTGTTGTCCAGCCCAGGCCTTTTCGGCAATATAGCGCTGAATGGCTTCTTGGTCGCGTCGGTTTACAGAAGGAGTCACCTCCTTGAGCAATGATAGCTGGGGCGGGTCTAGCTCTATAGCCAAATCCTCAGCAGCAGTCTCTACTGACAGGAGTTCGGTGCCAAGTACTTCTTTGGGCACAAATATGGGCTTACCGAACACATAGACCGCCCGATCCTCGCCCGATCCGGAATTTCTGCCGAGTGCTTCGTCCATAGTCGGCTACTCCTTAAACTCGTTTAACCTGCAGGCCATCGAGTTCGACGGGTGTTTCGCGGCCAAACATGTTGACCAGGACTTTGAGTTTGCCCTTGGCGGGGTCGATTTCGTTGATACTGCCGTCGAAGCCCTTGAATGGTCCGTCGATTATATTGACCACCTCGCCGATGGCAAAGTCGATCTTGTGCTTTGGTTGTTCCAGACCCATGCGCTTCTGGATCTTTTCGATCTCGTCGGTTTCGATAGGGGTCGGATCGGTGCCACTGCCCACAAAGCCGGTTACTGATGGCGTATTGCGCACAATGTACCAAGCGTCCTCAGACAGCTTCATGTGAACCAGTACGTAGCCCTGAAAAATACGCTTTTCAACAACCCGGCGCTTGCCGTTCTTGATCTCAATCATTTTTTCTTTGGGGACCAGGACTTCGAAGATCTTATCTTTCATGTCCAGGCTGTCGGCGCGTTGGTGGATGCTTTCGGCGACTTTTTCTTCGTAGCCGCTGTAGGTGTGTATGGCGTACCACTGTTTGCTGGTGTCATAGCGCTTGCTGATACTCATAAATTAACTCTCAATCCCTTACTTTAAAAGTACGTTTCTAAATAACTTGTCGAGGCCGTAGTCAACAACGGCGATAATGACACCGAAGACGAAGGCAAAAACCAGCACCGCGAAGGTTAGGCGCAGGCTTTCGCGGCGGCTCGGCCAATGCACCTGGCGAAGCTCCTTCCAGCTCTGGCGGAAATATCTTGGGAATAAGATGCGGCCGATCAGTTTGAACGGCTTGCGCAGGGGGCGAAACGGCTTAAAGCCGACCACCTTGCCGCCAACAACACCTACCGGCCGTACAACCCTGCCGCCGGTTTGTCTTAGGAATTCGCTGCGCTTGACCTTGTCCGGGCTCTCGGAAGCCTTAACGGCTCGTTCGCGAAAGGTTTCAGGACTTTTAACTACTCGCTTGGTTGGCTCGTCGGCCATCTGTTAGTGCTCCCGCCTGCAAATTAAAAAGCCTACAATATTCTGTAGGCGATTCTGTCAAGTTTAGCACCACTGTTGTCAGAGGTCAAGTTGGATTTGCTATAGTTAGCATATGCAGGTTGCTTTACAGATTTTAGGCGTCGTCAGCCTGGTCGAACTGACACTCTGGCTGGCGCCATTCTGGCGTTGGCGCAAGGGATTGGCTTATATCTTAGCGGGGGTGCTGAGCGTCGGCAACGGTGCTCTGCTGTGGGCTAACCTCAGTGTCTGGGCGGTGCTGATAGCACTTTTGAGCGTTTACCGCCTTGTTAATTTACTGCGTATTATTTGCAACCGCATACACCTTGATTATTTATGGCACACTGCCCGCCTGACGAGTTTGTGGCTGATCTCAGTTCAGACCGCGATTGTAATGCTGTATCTGTTAGCCAACCACAACCATACCAACATATTGTCATATTTTTACTTACTGGCAGTCGCTCAGTTGCTGGCCGGGAGCATATTAATGGGCACTACAATCCGTAGCAATATTAAGACCCATCCTTCAAATGATTTTGGCGGCCTAGCCAATCGTGATTTACTATCATTAACGGTG
>PFOA01000020.1 GCA_002792275.1 Candidatus Saccharibacteria bacterium CG_4_10_14_0_2_um_filter_52_9
TGCCATTGCTGACACACTTGTTTTCGAGACAAGCCAGTTCAACCACTCCTGCACCTCTCCGCGTCACGTTTATTCTAACAGTTAGCGGCCTTTTTTGCCCTCGGCCAGCATCTGGCACATCTTTTTGATACGGCGGTCGCGGGTTTCCGGTTGCTTGGCCTCTTCGACCCATTTGATGTACTCTTTGCGGTGGGTGTAGGCCATCTTTTCGAAGAAGTCCCAGTGGCCGGCAGTGCGGATTGCCTGATAGATATCCGGCGCTACGAATAGTTGGCGCGGCTTGTCGTCTAATTCAATCACTACTTCTACGCTGTCGCCGCTGTCCTTGCCGAGCTTTTCGCGAACGTCTTTGCGCATCAGAATCATGGCGTGCGGGCCGCCCATCTTGGCCAGGCTACCGTGGTAAATAACCTCGCCGTCGAAAGTGGCCTTAAAGGGCACGAGGTTGCCGACGCCATAGGTTTCTTTTAAATCAAAAGGGAAGTGGATGTAGGCCGATGAATTGTCGACCGCTTCGTTGCGCCGGATAACGGCAGTGAACTTAATCGGTCCGGGATCGGTGTACTCTTTAGCCATACCAGCATTGTACCAGACGGCGGTTGGCTTTTACATCTTGGGCATGCTACAATGACCCCTGTTGATTTCATTTTGGATGATGCGCGCACCCGTAGCTCAGCTGGATAGAGCGTTGGCTTGCGGAGCCAAAGGTCGTAGGTTCGAATCCTGTCGGGTGCACCAATTATTATTCAAGCTTCATTATTTTCTCGAGGTTGACGGCAATTAAGGCCAGGTCGGCCATGTCACCGTCATAGGCCAGATGAATCGGCTGCCACTCAGGGTCAAACTTATTTTTGAACTGCTCCAGACCCTTGGCAGAGAAGCGGCTGGCGCTAATTGCCTGAGCAATTTTTAAAAGTGGCTTGTTGGTAGACGCAAAGGGCACAAAGCTGAGATCAAAATACTTATATTCATCGGTGCTCTTGATGGTTTCCAACAACAAGTAGGGCATGGCCTGGTCGGCATCGGACAAACTGCGTAGCAGATCAACGGTTACGGTGTTTGTCGATCGCAAACTCGGAACCTGGTTAGTAAAAGCGACTATGCGGCCGGTTTGATCGGTTAGAAAATGGATTTTGCACTGCTGGAGGTAATCTTCGTCGAAATACCCAAGCGCAAAACCACGCTCCCGTCGTGCGTCTTTGGTAAGCCAGGCATCGGATACTGTGCGGAGTTCTGCCATAAGCTGTTCGGAGTGGGGCGACATGGCAGTTCGGTAAGCATAGCCGCTCTTCACAGCTCGATTGGTTTTCCAGCGCCACCACTTATCGCGGGCGGTTTTGGATATAAATTTTTGCCTGTCCACCAAGGCAGAGGAACCGATTTGCAGAAGGTTAAGGTTAGCTTGGACATACAGCTTTTTTGATCGGTCTTCGATTGGCAAAAAACAGATCCTGAGTCCAGCCAGTCTGGCCCAGTCGGTAAATTCATGGAGTAATCGGGTCTTTTCCGGGGTAGCCGAGATAGGATCGGCCAAAGCGCAAATAATCGGGCCGGTTGTTTTGTAAGCTATGAAGCCTTGGCCGCTTTGCGGCCAAAAATACTGCTTATCTTCGGGCCAGAGCTTGAAGAAATCTTCACTCGATGTTGAATATTCAGCCAGCCGGTCACGAATCTTCTCGGGATCCTCCGAGCCGTCATTTGCCAGCAGGTGTTTATAGGGGCGAAAGAGAATCCAGGTAATTGTGGCAATGCTGGCCAGCACAAACGCCGAGATGGTATGAGCCAGTAGCGCCGGACGAATATGTGATTTGCTAATAATCGTTTGGGTGACAGTATAATCAAAGAAGTGGTCGATTGACTGGGTGGTTATGTCGGATATTTCCTGAGTCCGAAAGAGGATGGCGGTGGCGATGCCTGCCACGCCCGATACGGCGCCTAGCATGAAGAGAGCGTCTTTCAGGTGGATGCGCAAGGTTCGGGTAATTGTGCCGCGGTCGAAGTAGTCACGTAGCACAAACAGCGCCGCGAAAGTCATCAGATATATACTCATTAACAGTGGGCTGGGCGTAACCACCGAGTATTTAATCGTTTCCAAGCCAACAATTACCAGCAATATTTGACGAGCCCGCCGCTCGCCGCGTGCCAGCTGCCGACTGAGATACAACATTATGATACCCGTTACCACGCCGTGCTGGGCCAGCCAGGCCGTATCGCCAGCAAAATACAGGGCTTTCAGTCTGCCAAAAACGTTAACATCCGATAGGCTTACCAGCACCGCCAGGATGCCGTTTAAGAAAACCCAGCTGGCAAAAATATATCTGACGGCTCGAGATTCTACCCAGGCTTTTGTGCGATTTTCTGTTTCCAGATAATCACGGCCGTACCAGGCAATCCAGACAATTAGGACTGTTTGATAGATAAATTGCGAAACGGTGTTGAAGTGGTTTTGGCTGGCCAGTTGGGTCAGAAAAAGCAATCCATAGCCGATCTGAAAAAGCACGAAACTTATTGAAATCAGCCGCTTGTGCACCCAAACGTCGTAAGCACTGAGCAAGAATATTGCCGAGGCAGTAGCGACGGTCTCAATGGCATGCCCCAAGAAGGGCCAGGAGATAGCTTCATTGCAAATGTGGCCGCTGACATGACAGTTTGTCACCAAGAGGACATCTATGGCCGAGCCCGCGGCAATCGTCATCAGTAACCAGCCGGGTATTTTATGGCGCTGTATTTTTAGACAGTAGGTGGCCAGCAAGCCTAGCAATCCAGCCCCGGCAATGTCACCAAGTCGAAACAGCCACGAGTATGGCTGGAAGGCGACTTCATACTCGCTGATAAGGCTAACCCGGGAAGAGATTAGATGATTTAAGTGAGGTGCCCAGAGCCAGGTGGTGCTCAGCAGGATAAACAAAAATTGCCACAAAATTATGGTTTTCCGGCTGGCAAACATTTTTGTCATCCTGTCATTGTAACCGTAAGGGCGGCTCGGCTCTAAATTCTGTTAGTCTTCGGTTTTACTCGTGTCGGCGGGTATCGGTCTGATCGGGGGCGGTATTCGTCTCTTTTTTGACGGCTGGGTAGGCGCCGATAGAGCTATGGGCAGGTCGTGGTCTTTATGATTCTGGTTTGCGTTGACTGCCATTTTGCGAAGCATGTCGAAATATTCTTCCGTGTTCATGGATTGTATCCTTACGGGTTAGATTAGTGGCTGGCAATAAAAGCACGTGGGTCGCGCGTGTGAGTGTAGAGATATCTGCTTTGATCTAAGTTAAGCTTGTTGGTTGTCGGCAGTCAGTCGCATTTCTCACTCTGACAGTGGTGATACCGCTATGATATACTTCGGTTTATGAATGTGAATGCGCCGTTTAACTGGCATCGGACACATAAAGAGAGTCTGACGGTCGGCGACAGGGCAGCCGACGCCATGCGCAATGGTATGGGCAGTTGGGGATTTGTTTTTGCCTTCGTTCTCTTTATGGCAATCTGGGCCGCTTTGAACACCGTGGCCAGTATTCACCACTGGGATAAGTATCCCTTTATCCTATTGAACCTGTTTCTATCAATGCTGGCCGCCCTGCAAGGTGCAATTCTGCTAATTGCCGCCAAGCGGATGGATGCCGTTAGCGCCGCTATGGCCGAGCACGACTATCGCACCAATGTTGATGCCAAAAAAGAAGTTGAAGAACTGATGTCCATTAACCGCCAGCAGCTGGAACACATCGATGAACTGATCAAACTGATCAAAACCAACCGCTAGCTCAACCTTACAACGTTGTGGGAAAATTAACAGCCGCCTCGGCTTAGGTGTTCTACTCTGTAAATGGAGTTTTAGAGACTTATGGAGGAATAATCATGTCTGATAGGCAATATACGCGTACCAGAACCAATCGAGACCGGACTTCGGTCTGGTGGCGTCAATACCTGAGCTAATCGTCTTTTTTTGGCGGCTCGCTAAGGACGCGCGGCCAAAGCTTTTTTGAACTGACAGCAGCAATTTCTACGGCGTAGTATAGTACTTGCGCCTGTAAGTATATCCAGAATAATAGTCCCAGCGACAGAGCAAAGTAGCTATATAGGGCATCGAGATTCTTTAGTTCGCGCGTCAAAACGTAACCGCCCAGTATTTGCAGAGCGACCAGTCCGATAGCCGCGGCGGCGGCTCCGACCCGGGCTTCTTTTAGGGAAACGTGGCGAGGCAGGGTAAAGTTCAGCAGGAAAGTGAACAGCCAGAACAGTATCAGCAAGTTAACGCCCGTCGACAGGACGCGGAAGCCTAAGCCATGGCCGGCCGCGGCCGCCAAGCTGGCAGTTATCGAAGCCAGCAGGAAGCCCAAACCACCAATTATGATTAATACCAGGCTTTTTAGCTGAGCCTTAGGGAAGCCATCGCGCTGGCTTTTGGGTACCTCCCAGATCTGTTGTACGCCGTGTCTGAAGGCGTCGGCTACGCCGCGGGTACCATAAAGAATAAACAATATGCCGGCCGCCAGAGCCAGGCCGCTAGCGTGCAGGCCATGGATGTGCAATGACAGCTGGTTGCCCAACAACGGGAAATAATCGGTCAGGCCATGAATAACCGTTCGTGCCAGCTCGGGATGCCGGCCAGCTAGGCTGTCGGTTAGAGTAACCACTAAAAGCAACAGAGGAAATAGTGATAAAAAGCTGTAATAGGTAAGCAGGGCGGCCTGATAGCCGGCTCCGTCCTCGCCATATTTTTTGATCACGGCGTAGCTGAAGGCCAACGGCTTGTGGCGCTGTTGGAATGAATTAAGCTTTCTAATCAGTTTGGCGAGCGTTTTCACTCGTCCCAGTGTAGCGGACTAGTGAAAAAGTTTACAGCTCATTGTAAGCCACAAGCATAATAATGAAGTTGTAAAACTAAAAGGAGGCGCTACCATGTCAAATGAAGAAGCCGAATCACTAATGGACAATTTCGACAAATGGGATGCCAAGCACGCCAAACAAGACTTCATCCACCGCATGGAACGTAAACTTGGGCGCAAACAGCACTATTCCGGCCGCAAATAATACCCGCTAGAACCGAATTCGCCGCATCAGACTGTCAACGGCATCACGACGAGCCTGTTCGAATGGCAAGCGCTCTGATAGAAGGTTGAGTATACCGTCCTCGTCTTCGGGGGCATAGTAGATGCTGATGGGCGGTGCAAAGCGCTTGAGCGGCATAAAAACGATGCTCGAAAAGGCTCCTTCGGGCAATACCGAGAAGGAGCGGAACTCGTGATAACCATAGTGCTTATCGCCGATTATAATACCCTGACCATCCAGCCGGTACTGTAGCTGGCGTGGCTGACGAGCGGCGTAAACAGCCAGCAGTAAAGCCGCTACTATGACTACGGCCACTGAAATACCGTCATGAGTAATGAATAATATCAGCCCGGCTATACCGGCGGCCGCCAGAGCCAGCAGGCCGTACCAGCCGGCCGATTTGTGATGGGCTACAAATTCGGAGGCCGTCCAGCTTATAGAACTGTCTGCTTGCACGGGCGTTTCGGGTTGCGGAGCGCTCTCTTCCATAAGCGTTATTGTACCGCAGGACGACAGCTTTTTGGAAACCGGCCGCCCGGATGCTATAATCACCTCTGTTACGGAAGGGTGTCCGAGCGGTTGAAGGAACCAGTCTTGAAAACTGGCATGCCAGCAATGGTATCGTGGGTTCGAATCCCACCCCTTCCGCCACGTAACATTTAGGGCTACAATATTGCATCATACCTGGAGAGGTACCCAAGTGGCTCAAGGGGACGGTTTGCTAAATCGTTAGGGGGGAGCAATCTCCCGCGAGGGTTCGAATCCCTCTCTCTCCGCCAGTTAAAAAGTGGAACTTTTTACAAAGCCCAAAAACCTTAACAGAGGTAGCAAGCTCCTGTTAGGGGTCTTCTTTTTGTTTCAAGGGCTTGAATTTGGGTCTACCCCACCTGGGCCTGGAACTGCAAAAATACCCCTGAAAACCCTAGAACTTTGGAACTTTTTATACTGGTGTGACTGTAAATTAAGTACAATGACTAAGATATAGAAGGTGGGTTTAAAGGTTTCTGGTTAATAAATCGCCGAAGTCTGCGCCCAAGTTTTGCTAGTTCAAAGGATCGTAACTGACCCGTCTCGTTCCTTTCGCCCCGCTCTATAACTTCAACTGCATCACCATAAAGTTTGAAGCCTCCTTCGCCAGCAGCCAGATCAGCTTCCCAGCCAATGTGCCGATCTATAATCTCACCTCGCTTCTGCTTACCCCAGGTATCCTCGGTTAATGGATCGCCAGGTGTTGCGTTCTTCCCATCATATTCTTCGGCACGCTCTTCTGGATGTGTGAAGTAGTAATGCTGCTTTGCTATATCCCACAATGCCCAGGATTGGCTTTCGGCAAACTTTGATGTAGTGATGCCTAGCTTATGTAAGTCCCCCAAACACTCTTGCTGTAACTGTTTGACAGCCTCCTTAACGCTCTCTAGGCCACGCTCTTTAACTATTGCCTGTAACTCGTGCGCATATTTTAATCCGTGTGCTGATGTTTTCGTATATTCTATTGCGTCGGCTGCTTCTTCTTGGCCAAGGATGTCTGTATAACTCAAAAGGTCAACCGCTTGCTCGACTTCTATGGTTTCGCCATGCTTATCATTAGAGAATTCTACGCGAGTCGTATGGGGTGCAATAAGCCTTGTAATATTACTAGGCTCATGATTTTCGACAAACATGCTGCCATCAGTATTTATGCCTACTGCACAGTGGTCTCGGGAAACAGTGTCGGGCATACCGACATCTTTATCACCTATAAAACCCTCTCGCCTACCAACGTCCCATTTATGCCCAGGAACAAGTGCTCTTGCCTGTGGTTTGCCGCCAGAAGCCGAAGATATAAGCATAAGAAAGTCACCGGCCATTGTGATCGACTTGCCATTTGCGTCTGTGCCAATCTGTCTATAGTTATCGGTGTGAACACCCCATTCAGTAGGTCGTGGCTGAGTATCTGTAACTGGAGATTGTCTCATATCCAGAACAACTACTTCCGAAAGTGATTTTTCGCCACCAATTTCTAGTGTTGCTATCCGTGAACCTTGAATTGCCGATCCCTCGCCAAATTGGAAAGTTTCAAGAGGCGCAACTTCTTCTGAAGGATGTATTATAGCTACCCCATTACTCCCCAGCACTCTGTTGTGTTCTTGCAGCGCATCACCAAAGAGAGATGGGTCAAAGTTATGTGGTGATGAATTATTTTTTTCTGACATTGTTTGTTTTAAATATTACATGTATACTAGCATAAGCTTGATAAAAAGTCAATGTGCTGTGCTGGCTAAAATCGGTAGTGCTTTGCAAAAAATATACCATTGTGTATACTATGGTATATGAATAGCCTGGATAAAACCATTATTAACCTGAAGGTCAGCAAGAACCTTAAACACGAGGCTCAAGAGCTGGCTGATGAGATTGGTGTGCCTCTGACCACTGTTATTACTGCTAGTCTCAAAGAGTTTGTAAGAAGTCGTTCCTTGACTGTATCGGCCTTCCCCCGGCTCAAGCCGGAAATTGAAAAAGAACTTGGAGAAGCTATTGAGGACTATAAAAAGGGCAAGAATACCTCTAAGGTTTATACTAAGCCCGACGAAGTTACCAGCCACCTTAGCTCTCTATGAACGTCGTCTTCCACAAACGCTTCGACAAGATGGCAGCTAAGCTATCGCCAAAACTAAAAACACAGATGGTCGAGCGCATTACTCTTTTTAGTAGTGATCCCTTAATTCCGACTTTAAGGAATCATGCGCTCAACACTCCTTACAAAGGCAGTTATAGTATCAACATTACTGGTGATTATCGGGCTATTTATCACTTGGTTGATGGCCAGACGGCGATGTTTACCCATATTGGTACACACAGCCAGCTGTACCGCTAGATGAAGAAGCTAAAAGACTTAAAAAACGGGACAGTCCTTTTTAAGGACGCCACTGTCCCATTTGTGCCATTTTTCAGATATAATGCCTTCAGAAATGGGACATGTCCAGCCAAAATGTCTCATTTTCTGGAATTGTCCAGAACCCGTGGAAAGTTCTAGACCCGAGTGTTCCGCCAGATTTCTAACAGGTTAATTGAGAAATCATTAAATTTGTTGTATTTTAGCGAGTTATTATTGATAGCTCTGTTGTCTGAGCGTATACTACAATCCACTATGAGCAACGACGATACTAAGCAGATACTGGACGAGGTCAGAAGCCTGAAAGCCAAAGTCACAGGACTTGCTGACGGCCAGGCAAGCCTTACGGACGGCCAGGCAAGCCTTACGGAAAAGGTGGAAGGTCTTGCTGACGGTCAGGCAAGCCTTGCTGACGGTCAGGCAAGCCTTACGGAAAAGGTGGAAGGTCTTACCACACAAATGGGAGGCATTTCCACGGAAGTGGGAAGCCTGAAGGACGAAGTCGGAGGTATTGCCGCTGGCCAGGCAAGCCTGACTAGCGAAGTCAGGATCATGTCCGGTTCACTGACAAGTCTTACCCGGGTAGTTGATCGTATCGATCAACGTCTGGTTGATGTTGAGCAACACGTGGTTAGTATGAAGCATGGCACCGATCTAATACCCGACATTTCAGAGGCAGTAGCCAAACAATTCATTTATCTTGATGGTCACGAAAAACGCCTTAAGCGACTCGAAAAAGTCCGCGCCTAATTATTTCATCGTCGATCGGGCAAAAGTTAAGCCGTCGACCCGTGCCGCGCCAGCTACCATGAGCGCGCTGGCGGTTGCCTGAAGCGTGGCACCGGTCGTTACAACGTCGTCTACCAGAATTATGTGGGCAGAGCGCACAAAACGCTGCTGGGTGACCCGAAAAGCGGTTTGTAGCTGGCTCAGCCGCTGTTCGCGCCCGGCTCCAACCTGATGCGCTTGGCCATCTCTTGCCAGACAATCAATCCAGGGCAGTCCGGCTTGCAGGGCTAGCTGCCGCGCCAGTAACCGGGCTTGGTTGTAGCCGCGTTGTCTAACACGAGTGGTGGCAGTCGGCACCGAAACAACCAGGATGCGCTCTCCGCAATTCACCGGCAACAAAGGCAGCATGCAAGTGGCCATGGCCTGGGCGGCTTGCTGGGCGCCGGCAAATTTTAGTTTCCAGACAAGTTGTTTGGCGGTTCCCTGATAGCTGACAGCCGATCTAACCAATCTTAAATCACTGTCGGCGGAGCAAGCAGAACAGGTAAGGCCTCCCGGGGAGTAGCGTTGGCAGTTGAAACAGCAATCGGCGGCCGGTGGCAGGGAACTCTGGCAGGGCGAGCAGAGCAGACTACCTTCGGTATCACAACCCAGGCAGTTATGTGGGGCCAGTTTGCCGATCATTACATCTATAAAGCTCATGTTGTGATTAATGTGTTGTAAATATGTTGTATTGCCGTTGCGCACCGGTCAGACCCTAAGCTATACTGCTACTAATACAAAAACGCAAGGTTTTTAATCTTTCTTTAATCTGCTACTAAAAAGCGGATAACGGACTGGTACACATAATTAATTTGGAGGGTAACGAAAATGGCGCGACGCAACCGCGATGATGATCTATTATTAGAAGAAGACGAATTAACCGCCGCTTTTTTGGGCGACGAGGCGGCATTGCCGGCCAAGCCAAACCAGCCAGCCAGCGCGCCAGCTGTTGACGACGAGTGGGACGAAGACGAAAACGTACCCGGCCAGCTTGCCGTCGACGTTTATGAAACCCGCGAGAAACTGGTAGTTAAGGCCCGCACCGCCGGCGTTAACAAGAACGATCTTGATGTCAGCATTTCCGACAACCAACTGACCGTCCGCGGCACCCTGAGCTCCGGAAGTGAAGACGGGGTAGAGAACTACTTCCTGCAAGAATGCTACTGGGGCGAGTTCTCCCGCACCATCGCTCTGCCCGTACCCGTCAAAGAAGAAGAGATCGAAGCCGTCCTCAAAGACGGCGTACTAACCATTAGCTTCGGCAAAGTACAGCAGGATACTATTAAGAAGATCCAGGTCTTGTAGAACTCAACCCAGGACATAAAAAAACCTCCCTGTTACGGGAGGTTTTTTATTATGCGTAAACCGTTTAAGTCGTAGTGATGTTACTACTCTGGTTGAGCACAAAGCGCACAATCAGCTGAGCTAAGGCCACTATAATTAAGCCGACTATGGCGTAAATCAAGCTGTTCTTGGCATTACCGACCTTACCGCTGTCACCACCGGAAGTGATGTAGCGGAAACCACCGAAGATGATCATGATTACCGCAACGATACCAACGATGATAGAAATCAGGTTAACGATTTTCTTGGCCGCGTTGGTGATTCCGGTATCACTCACGCTGGTCGAGCTACAATCAGCTGCTCCGGTTTCGCCGGCTGCACCTTCGGAACCGGTAGAGATCTTCTTAGCAATATTTGTACACTCTGCCGAGGCGAAGGCAGGAACCAACGCCGGTGCGCCGAGCGTCAAGCCCATGACTGCAACCAGCAGATAGCTTTTAATCTTTCGGATCATATTCTTTGGATACCTTTCTTTACGTTTACTTAACTTATACTACAAACCTCTAGCGGGATCAAGCGAATGTGGAGGTTCAATACATCGAGGACACTTCTGCTTTTAGTTTGGCTTTGTATTCGTTGGGTGTCAAATAGTTCAGGGCTTGGT
>PFOA01000035.1 GCA_002792275.1 Candidatus Saccharibacteria bacterium CG_4_10_14_0_2_um_filter_52_9
TGGCTACCAGCCCGGCCGACCCGGCCGCCATGCTCTTTCTGGCACCCTACGCCGGTGCTGCCATGGGTGAATACTTCCGCGACAACAAGCAGCACGCCCTGATCATTTATGATGATCTCACTAAGCACGCCGCCGCCTATCGCCAGATGTCGCTGTTGCTGCGCCGCCCACCCGGCCGCGAAGCCTACCCCGGCGATGTCTTTTACCTGCACTCCCGCTTGCTGGAACGTGCCGCCAAGTTGAGTGATGCCCTGGGTGCCGGTTCGCTCACAGCTCTGCCGATCATCGAGACCCAGGCTGGCGACATCAGCGCCTACATCCCTACCAACGTCATCTCCATCACCGATGGCCAGATCTTCCTGGAAACAAACCTGTTCTACCAGGGTATCCGCCCGGCCATTTCGGTTGGTCTGTCGGTCTCCCGTGTTGGAGGCAACGCCCAGCACAAATCGATTAAAAGTGTCGGTGGTAGTCTGAAGCTGGAGCTAGCCCAGTTCCGCGAGCTGGCAGCCTTCAGCCAGTTCTCCACCGATCTGGATCCCGAAACCCGCCAGACCATCGAACGCGGCCAACGCCTGACAGAATTGCTCAAGCAGGCTCAGTACAGCCCGTATGCCATCTGGGAAATGTATAGCAGTCTGTATGCCGCCGGCCAAGGCGCCTTCGATCACGTTCCGATCGAAAAGATTAAACCGGCCGAAGAAGCCCTGCACCGCGAGCTCAAAAGCAAGCACGCCAAACTCACCGAAGCCCTCAACACTGGCGATAAGCCCACCGATGCCCAGAACGATACTGTCCTTAAAGCCGCCAAAGCCATTGCCGCCAGCTACAAAGAGGCTCCGAAGAAAGCCGACAAGGAGTAACCGACCAGTGGCCAGCACGATTACCCTTAAACGACGCATAACTTCTATTCGTGGTACCCGCCAGATCACCAAGGCCATGGAGTTGGTTAGTGCCAGCAAGCTACGCCGGGCTCAGGAATACGCCCAGAAGAGCCGCGATTACCAGAACCTGGCCTACGACCTACTGCGCCGGCTGAACGCCATCAGCGAGGTCGAGCGCCAGCCGCTATTCCGCAAGCGCACTGTTAAGAACCGCCTGTATATCGTGGTTACCAGCAACACCGGCTTGGCCGGCGCCTACAACGCCAACACCCTAAAATTACTGACTACCACCCTGCGCCGCGACCAGGGCGGCAAGGTAAAAAGCCATGTCATTGCCATCGGCAGTAAGGGCGCTCAGTTTGTCCGCCGCCTGGCAGACGTCAATCTTACGGCCGTCTATCCACCTTTTGGCGATCAGCCCGATGCCAACGACGTCCGCCCGCTACTTAACACCGTCATGCAGCAGTATTCGGATCTGTCGGTCGACGAAGTCAGCGTGCTGTACACCAAGTTCAAGTCAACAGTGGTGCAAGAATCGCAGAGCCTACAGCTCCTGCCGGCCCCGGCCCCAGAGGAGGAAAATAGCCACAGCCTGATCAGCAACTTCGAACCCGACGTGGAGACTGTGGTTGAGCAGGTCACCACCCGGCTGATCGAAGCCCAGATCTGGCAAGCAATTTTAGAGAGCCTGGCCAGCGAGCACGCCATGCGCATGCTGGCCACCAAGGCCGCCACCGACAACGCCAACGATCTGATAGATGATTACACCCTAGCATTAAATACCGCCCGTCAGGCCGACATCACCCAGCAGATTGCCGAGATCAGCGGCGGTGCGGAAGCATTAAACGGTTAAGGAGATACCATGACGACTGCAACTAAAGTAAAAACTAAGAACGGCAAGATCACCCAAGTTGTTGGTGTGGTGGTAGACATCGAATTTTTTACCGGTAACCTGCCGGCTATTTATAACGCTCTTACACTGCAGCTTGACGGCAAAGAAGTCACCTTGGAGGTTGCCCAGCACCTCAGCGAATCCAGCGTCCGGGCCATCGCCCTCAGCTCCACCGACGGTCTGGCTCGCGGCACCGAAGTTGTTGATACCGGCGCGGCCATAAGTGTGCCAATCGGCGACGCCACCCTCGGCCGGATGTTCAACGTCACCGGCCAACCGATCGACGGCAAAAAAGGCGAATTCAAGACCCGTTCGCCGATTCACCGCGCACCGCCACCACTGATCGACCAGTCCGGTACTGTTGAGATTCTGGAAACCGGCATTAAGGTCATCGACCTGATCGCGCCCATGACCAAGGGCGGCAAGGTCGGCCTGTTCGGCGGTGCCGGCGTCGGTAAAACCGTGCTGATTCAGGAGTTGATCAATAACATCGCTAAATTCCACTCCGGCTACTCGGTTTTTGCCGGTGTTGGTGAGCGTACCCGCGAGGGCAACGACCTGTATAACGAAATGGAAGAATCGGGCGTCCTCAAAAACACCTCGCTGGTCTTTGGCCAGATGAACGAACCGCCCGGCGCCCGCCTACGCGTGGCCTTGAGCGGTCTGACGATCGCCGAAGGCTTTCGCGACAAGGGTAACGACGTCTTGCTGTTTATCGACAACATCTTCCGCTACACCCAGGCCGGTGCCGAGGTTTCGGCTCTGCTGGGACGCTTGCCCTCGGCTGTGGGCTATCAGCCAACCCTGGCGCAGGAAATGGGTCAGTTGCAAGAGCGCATTACCTCGACCAAAGAGGGTTCTGTCACCTCTGTGCAGGCTGTTTACGTGCCAGCCGACGACCTGACAGACCCTGCCCCGGCCACTACGTTCGCCCACCTGGACTCGACCATCGTGCTGAACCGCGCCCTGACCGAGATCGGTATCTATCCGGCCGTCGACCCGCTGGACTCCAGTTCGACCATCCTCGACCCTGAGATTGTCGGCGAAGACCACTACAACGTGGCGCGCGAAGTCCAGCGCGTGTTACAGCGCTACAAAGACCTGCAGGACATCATCGCCATCCTGGGCATGGAAGAACTGTCCGAAGAAGACAAGCAATTGGTGGGCCGCGCCCGGCGCATCCAGCGTTTCCTCAGTCAGCCGTTCTTTGTGGCTGAGCAGTTTACCAACAACCCCGGCCAATATGTTAAATTGTCTGATACCATTGCCGGTTTCAAAGAAATCCTCGACGGCAAGCACGACGACAAGCCGGAAAGTGCCTTCTACCTGAAGGGCGGCATCAAAGACGTCAAAGCCGGAGGCAAATAACTGTGTTTCACTTTGAGCTGGTCGCCCTGAGCGGCAAGAAGTTCGACGAAGAAGTCTACGAAGTCGTTCTGCCCACGCTGGATGGTGAAATCGGCGTACTGTCGCATCACATGCCACTGGTTAGTGTGGCTACCACCGGCGCAATTATGGTACGCCGCAACCCTAAAGATTCTGATGCCAAGCGTGAATTCTTTGCCACCAACGGCGGTGTCATCGAGGTCGCCGACAACACCTTGCGCGTACTGGTAGACGAAGCCGATCACGCCGACGAGCTCAACGAAGCCGAAGTGCAAAAGGCCCTGGAACGGGCTCACAAGATGAAAGCCGAAGCCAAAGATCAAGTCAGCCTGGAACACGCCCAGGCATTGGTAGATCGCCAAGCTGTCCGCCTGCATGTCGCCGGTTTAAAACGCCGCCACCAGAAGCGCTAAAGCGCTTTACAAAGCGTATACTTCAGGTTACGATTATGTCATCAATTAAGTGGAGGTTCCAAAAATGTTTGGAAAACAGAAGATAGCTACCTTGGTGGCTGAGTTTCTAGGTACCGGAGCGCTGACGCTCCTGATTCTGAGCGTACAACGCTCAACCATTGGCATGCCATTTTTCGTGGCAACGGCCGCTGGTTTAACCGTAATCCTGATGTCTTTTGCTCTTGGGGGCAAATCGGGCGGTTACTTTAACCCGGCTCTGACGCTGGGTATGTGGACAGTGCGCCAGGTAGAAACGGTTACGGCCGTGCTCTACATCGCCGTACAGATGCTTGGTGCCTGGGGTGCTTACGCCCTCTACACCTACTTTGTAAATAACACCCAGCCCGAAGTTGGTGGCCACTACAGCGCCCACATTCTGGTTGCTGAGGCTGTTGGTGCCGGTATCTTTGGCTTTGGCTTTGCCGCCGCCGTTTACCAGGGCTTTAGCCGCGCCGTTACCTCATCGTTCGCCGGCCTGGCTTACATGCTGGGTATCATTGCCGCTTCATCGGCTTCGATCGGCCTGTTGAACCCGGCCGTCGCCCTTGGCGTTCGCGCCTGGGTTTGGAACACCTACGTCCTCGGACCGGTAATCGGTGCCTTGGTTGGTGTTAATCTTTACGCCTACCTGTTTGCCGACAAAGCTCCGGTGCTGTTTAAATCTGCCGCACCGGCTCGTGTTGTTGCCAAACCAGCAGCTAAAAAGAAAGCTAGCCGCACCAAGAAGAAATAACTCTTCTAAATTGCGTGTTAAACTGCCCGGTCAGCCGGGCAGTTTTTATATCTTGCCGGCCAGCAGATCGTTTTCAAATTTGGTAATGCCGGCCATGTCGGCCGTGTAGTGGGCGGTATCCGGGAAATCCAGGTTAATGATGCACGGCCAAATAGCCTCGATCAGGCGCTGGAGCCGCTCCAGCTCGTCTGCGCCAGGCTGGAAGCTCAGGCTTATCTGGCTGGGCTTGACGGCTTCCACGTACAGCATCTGAGCTGTAACAGGTGAAGCCTTGGCAAAGCGGCTACTGTGCCTGACCAGCAAACAGTAGAATAACAGCTGGGTGCGGTGACGCCAGGCTTTAATTGCTTTGGTTTGATCCTTGGTGTCAAAGCTGGTCAGTGCTTTACCGGTTTTGTAGTCGCTTATGAGCAGACTGTTGCCGTCTTTATCAATCCGATCCAGTGTGCCTCTGAGGCGGGCATTATCCAGCTTTATATCGGAGATACGCTGTTCGGTCAGGCCGTCTTTGGTAAGTGTTAAGCCGCCGGGTTCAAAAAGTCTCTGGAGTAGCTCGTGCCCCCGCTGATTGAAGCGCTTATAGTCCAGCGGCGCCAGTTGTTGTTCGGCCAGGGCGGCTTCAAAGCGATCCAGCACGGTGCCCGGTTCCAGCTTGCTGGTGTTGACCAGGCGCTGAGCGGTTTCCAGGGCGGCGTGCACGGCCGTGCCATAGCCGCCGACAGCTGACTGGGCGCGCGGCAGGTAAAGCAGACGGCGCTCCATAAAGCTGGCCGGGCCGGCTTCGGCGACGTTCAGGAAGTCGATAAAAGCGGTCGGGCTGAGCGCGAACTGCTCGAGCCGGTCATGCAGTAGGGCCTTTTCGTCACTGCTGGCCAGGCGCGGCCAGCGCAGGTCGGCCTCCAGGACTGCCTCAGGCTCGTCTGTAGGCTCGGTAACTACTGTGGTCGGCAAGGCAGACAACAGTGGTGTCGGCAAGAGCTCATTACCCTTTTCATCGGTGAAATAGCTGGTGGCAATCAAAGTATGCTTGGCGCGACTGGCGGCAACGTAGAGCAGCCGTATATAATCGTCATATTTTTCGCCGTAGGCCTGCAATTGCAAATTGGCCGGCGAACTGCGGCCGCCACTGCGCGGCCGCCACATGGTTTCTATACCGTCAACCACAAACACATTGTCAAACTCCAGTCCTTTGGCCTTATAAACCGTGAGTAGCTGTACGGCCCGCTCGCCGCTCATGAACCAGGATTCATCGGCGATAACGCGGTTAGTGCTCAGATTGAGCTGCACGAAGCGTACAAAGTCCGCCAGAGTAGCTTCGCTATGCGAAAACTCCTTGGTAAGGCCGCGCAATAGTTCGATCGCCGACAGGGTTTCCAGGTAGTCGCTGGCCAACGGCCGCAAACTGAGATAGTAATCCTGAAACGGGCTCTTGAAGTATTGACTGTCGCGCAGGCCGAGGATTTGCTCCATAACCAGCGTTACCGGCTGCTGGTTGCTGATTCTGGCCAGTTCAACCAACCAGTTGCCGATCTTATTAAGCTTATCGTCGTTATGCGTTAGCAGGCTCTCCAGCCAGTCCGGCTGGCTGTAATTGGCGGTAGCCAGCTTCCAGAGTGTGCGTGGGCTGATCTGCCACATGGGGTGTCGCACCAGTTCTGCCACGCCGACGTTAACGGCCGCCTTGTTGCCCTCAGCAATCGCCACAGCCAGGTCGGCAATCAGACAGACCTGTTTAACGGCCTCGTGCTCCAGTACATTGCTCTGTTGGTCGTAGCGCACCGGAATGCCGGCAGACAGCAGGATGCTGGCTAACTGCTTCAGGCTGTTGTGCTTGCGAGCCAGCACGGCCACGTCGCCACCACCGCTGTCCCAGAGCTCTTTGATCCGGTCGGCAATGGCCGTGTATTGATGCTGGCGGGTAGGATAACTGAGATGCTCGATGTGCGTCTTGGCCTGGGGCGTATTCTTAGCGACCAGATTCTTAGTAATTGACGGCTCACGCTTAACCAGCCGATCTTCGGCTTGTTCGACGATTTGCTGTGCCGTATCAAGTATTGCCTGAGCGGAGCGATAGTTATCTTCCAGCACAATCAGCTTGGTGTCCGGATAGCTGCGCCGAAAGCTGAGCATATTGTTGAGTTCGGCGCCGTTGAAGGCAAAGATAGACTGGTCATCGTCGCCTACGGCCATCAGGTTGGGTCTGTTGTTAGCCGAGTAGTGGTCGGATACGGCGTGCGCCAGGCGCAGCTGAGCGGCATTGGTGTCCTGAAACTCGTCTATTAATACATAGAGGTAGCGTTCCTGGATGTCGGCCAGCATGTCCGGCTGGCGCTGTAGTTGTTCCAGTACCTCAATCAGCATGTCGGAATAGTCATAATATCCCCGTTGGTGTAGCTGGTCGCGGTATTGTTCGTAAACATCGGCCACGGCCAGCCACCAATTATTGCGCTTACGCTCGGCGAACATGCCTCTCTCGCCGTTAACCGGCTGAATCCAGCGTTGCTTCCATTTACCGGTTTGTTTAGTCTTGCCCGTCGGCGTATCTTGCTCTACGGCGTAGTCCAGGCTTTCTTGGATGACTGTGTCTAGTGGTAGCAACAGGCTGTCAGTCTCAAGCTTTTGGGTAGGCAGTTTGGCGATTGCGGCCTGTAGTTCCGGTAGTTTCTTGACACTGAGCGTTGGCGCCAGGATATCAATCAGCTTGGGCTCCAGCTTATCCATAAAAGCGAGGTTATGATTAATGATTTCGCGCAGCTGATCAGGTGTCAGGCCGGCCTCTTTGGCCAGTTTAAGGCCGGCCTTGACGTCGCGCAGGGCGGTGAAAGCGCCGGCAAAAGTGCTGGCCAGAGGGTTATCCAGCGGTAGTCCGGCCAAGATGCTCTGAATGATCTCCAGCTGGACGGCGTCGGGTGCCACGCTCAATCGTGCCCCTTCCCAGAAGTAATCCGGGTACTGGTTCATAATTTCGGCGGCAAAACTGTGGAACGTTCGCACCACCACATTGCGCGAACCCGGCCCGGCCAACTGGTAGAGGCGCTCGCGCATATTGGTGGCGGCCTTGTTGGTAAAGGTCAGGCACAGGATGTTGCTGGCGTCGCTATCTGTTTTTTGCAAAATATTGGCCACCCGGACGCTTAACAGCTGGGTTTTGCCGGTACCCGGCCCGGCCACCACCAAAACCGGCCCCTCGACGGTGTCGACGGCCTCTTTCTGAGCCGGATTGAGCTGTTTGTAAGCAGTCTGAAACTCCGTTTGCATACTCCTATTGTAATGGAAGCCGGCTAGTTTGTGGCTGTGGCGCAGGTCGGACAGTCGTCTTCTGGGCTGAATTCGGTCATGAATTGCCTGGCGGCCTTGGGCCAGGGCTCGAGATCGTGGAAACCGGTAAGGTCGGCGGCCTCGCGCAGTAACCAGCCGGTGCGGCCGTTAAAGTTGAGTCTGCCCCATATAACACTTGCCCAGCGCGGACCGGCCGGGATCACGGTAACCGGCTGTTTGGCGACATAGCTCCTAAAGCCTTTGCCGCCCGCTCGCCGGCGCAGGTTTTGGGCTACGAATTCGCCGTCGTGTAAAGCCGTTTGAGCCAGGCCGCTGAACGGCGTATTGGCATTGTCGCCGATCACAAAAATATTTTCGTCGGCGCGTAAGTAGGTGTCAACACCGGCCTTGCCACGAGCCATCAGGGCAAAATTATTTTCTTTGAAAAACGGGTGGTTGGTAACGCCGGCTGTCCATATGACAGTATGGCTGCGGATAGGCTTGCCGCTGACCGTCAGCTCGTCGGCACTCTGGCCTTCTACGGCCTTGCCGAGGTAAAGGCGGATACCCAGCTTGGCCATGCGGCGGCGCACAGCCTTGGAAACTTTCTTGGGCAACAGCGGCAGGAGGCGCGGCAAGGCCTCGATCAGGTCAATATGAACCTTGCGGTCTTTGATGCCATGGTTTCTTATAATTTGCTTCAAGTAGCCCGGCAGAGCGCCGGCCAACTCAATACCGGTGGGCCCGCCGCCGATAATAACGTAGTGCAGATCGGGCTGGCGCTCATCAGCCAATTGCTGGTGCAGATGTTTTTTGAGGCGCTGTACCTCGCTTTGCGATTTAATGCTATAGGAATATTCGGCCAGGCCGGGGATGCCGAAGTAGTTGGTTACGACGCCCAAGCCGATGATCAGGCTGTCGTAGTCGTAGGTTTGGCCGTCTTTGGTGGCAACGGTTTTAGCTTTGCGGTCGACCGTTTCGGCACTGCCCTGCACGATTTTCACGGCCTTGCCTTCAAAAATCCGGCTCAGTGGCAGGCTTGAATTAGCCAGTCGACCTCCGGTGGCGGTGTGGTAGAGGGTCGGGTAGTAGCGCAAGTCGGTATCTTCGCTTAGCAAGGTTACAGCGAAGCGCGAATCGTCGGCCAGCTCCAAAGCGGCCTTAACACCGCCAAAGCCGCCCCCCAATACCAATACTTTTTCTTTAGCCATTCTTTAGCCCATTCTAAGCTAAAGCATAAGTGCCTTGCAAGGAGTAGTCCGGGCAGTTAAGCTTATAGGAATGGACCCTATAATAAAAGCGCTCCAAACTGCTGGCTTTAGCGGTGAAATCGACGATGCGCCGGCCACTCTAGATCTTTATAGCCACGATGCCTCAATGTTTGAACTGCGGCCTAAGCTGGTAGTAAGACCCAAGGACGCCCACGATGTTGAAAGACTGGTAAAACTGGTAGCCGAACAAAAGAAAACTTACCACGGACTGAGCCTGACAGCTCGTTCGGCCGGCACCTGTATGTCGGGTGGCGCTATAAACGACTCGATAATCGTTGACTTTCTACAGCACTTTAAAAAGATCGAAAAGATTACAGCCACTTCTGCTCAAGCCCAGCCCGGCGTATTTTATCGCGACTTAGAGCACCAAACGCTCAAGCATGGCGCCCTGATGCCCTCCTACCCTGCCTCACGTGACATGGCCAGTATCGGCGGTATGGTCAGCAATAACGCCGGCGGCGAAAAGTCGCTGGAGTACGGCAAGACCGAGAACTTTGTTACCGAACTGAAGTTTGTCTTTGCCGACGGTGTAGAGCGTAGCGTAAAACCACTGAACAAAACCGAACTCACCAAAAAAATGAAGCAGAAAGACTTTGAGGGCCGCGTTTACCGCGACCTGTTTAAGCTGGTCGATGCCAATTATGATCAGATCAAAGCCGCCAAACCCCACGTTTCCAAGAACTCCACTGGCTACAATCTGTGGGATGTTTGGGATCGGCCAGCCGGCGTTTTTGACCTGACCAAACTGATTGTTGGCGCCCAGGGCACGCTGGGTCTGGTAACCGATATTCACTTCCGCCTGGTGCCGGTGCGGCAACATTCCGGCCTGTTGGTGCTGTTTATGCGCGGCATCGACGACCTGGGCGAGATTATCCCTAAAGTTCTGGAATCCAAGCCGACCACTTTTGAATCGTTTGACGACCAGACACTACTGCTTTCCATCCGTTTTATGCCCAGCTTCCTGAAACTATTGGGTCTAAAACGCTTTATTCATCTGTTGGTGACGCTTCTGCCGGACGCCGCCCAGCTACTGCGCGGCCTGCCCAAACTGGTGCTGATGGTTGAATTTAATGGCACCAGCGAGGAAGAAGTGCGTGGCAAGGTTCGTACCTTGCATGCTGAGCTCAAAAAGCACCGCGCCCGTTACGAAATCAACGGCTTTGAAGAAACACCCACCGAAGGTAAATCCGAAAAATTCTGGATCATGCGCCGTTACAGCTTCCAGCTACTGCGTAGTAAGGTAAAAGACAAGCACACCGCCCCGTTTATCGACGATTTTGTAGTGCCGCCCGAGCACCTGACGGTGTTTCTGCCGCAGTTACGGGCCATTATTAAAAAGTACCGGCTGTTCGCTACCATTGCCGGCCACATGGGCGACGGCAATTTCCATGTCATACCGTTAATGAAACTGGAAGATCCGATTGACCGCAAAAAGATCCTGCCAGCCATGAAAGCCGTTAACCGTCTGGTGCTCAAATACGGCGGTTCGCTGTCCGGCGAGCACAACGACGGCCTGGTGCGCGGCCCTTGGCTAAAGGAGATGTACGGCGCAGAAACCTACAAGCTGTTTAAGCAGACTAAACACATTATGGATCCCCAGAACATCTTTAACCCTCACAAAAAAGCCGACGCCGACTGGGAGTACTCTTTCTCGCACATCCGCGACCATTTCTAACGTTGTTAAATATTTAGGCTCTAGCCCAGCAAAACCAGCTAAGCTAGCTCCTTTCCTTGTTGTTTATTGTATCTGCTGAGTAG
>PFOA01000054.1 GCA_002792275.1 Candidatus Saccharibacteria bacterium CG_4_10_14_0_2_um_filter_52_9
ACTTGAGGGTCACATCGTGGTATTTTGAGTGGGAAAGTGTGCCAATAAACACTTGCCTAGAGAGACAGATACAGAAGCGAGACAGAAAGTTATGCCCGACGTACCAGACAAACAAGTAAAACGACTCCGCTCATTAATCCAGGAGGCTGAGACCAGTCTGGCTGCTGCCACTGAACTGCTGATCAGCCTGGTGGGTGACGACGACAAAGTCGCACCGATAGCTCGCGAAGATACACTCGGTAAGGTAATCGAGGGTGTTTTTGACGGCCAGAATATGGTTGGTTCAGACGGCAAAATTTATCCAGTACCGGCCAATTATGCCAGCAAATCCAAGCTCGTTCAGGGCGATATTCTTAAGTTGACCATCGCCGAGGATGGCGCTTTTCTTTATAAGCAAATTGGTCCGATTCCCCGCAAACAGGTGGTCGGCACTCTTATTCTCGAAGGCGGTCACTACTTTGTAGATGTGGCCGGCAAGAAGCTACGCGTGCTGTTGGCCAGCGTTACTTACTTCAAGGCCAAGCCCGGTGACCAGGTGAGTGTCAACGTTCCCGAAGACGATGCCGCCGCCGAGTGGGCCGCTCTCGAAGCCGCTTTATAATAACTTGCTCAATTTAACAACGGCAAAGCCGAGCCGTTGGCGGTATAATAGGTAGACTATGGGGCAGGCTTTATACAGAAAGCACCGTCCGAAATCTCTGGGAGAGGTCGTAGGACAGGAGCATATAACAGATACCCTCAAGCAGGCGCTGGCCAAGGGTAGGATTAGCCATGCCTACTTGTTTACCGGACCGCGTGGGGTGGGCAAGACGTCTATCGCCCGTATTCTGGCTCACGAAATTAACAATCTGCCCTATACCGACGACAGCGCCCATCTGGATATTATCGAAATTGATGCCGCCAGCAACCGCCGGATAGACGAAATCCGCGAACTGCGCGACAAGGTTTACGTGGCTCCCACCAGTGCCAAGTACAAGGTTTATATCATCGACGAGGTGCACATGCTAACCCGTGAGGCCTTTAATGCCCTGTTAAAGACGCTTGAAGAGCCGCCACAGCATGCCGTCTTTATATTGGCTACCACCGACGCCCACAAACTGCCGGACACGATTGTTAGCCGCACCCAGCGCTTTAACTTCCGGCCGGTAGAAAAATCAAAAGTAGTGGCTCACCTGCAACAGATTGCCAAACAAGAAAAGATCAAAGTCAGCGACTCTGCATTGGAACTGTTGGCTGAGCACGGCGAAGGCAGTTTCCGCGATAGTATCAGCCTGCTAGATCAGGCCAGTAGCCGGGGCCAGGCACTGGAGGTTGATGATATTCAACAGCTGCTCGGCATACCGCCCCAACCAGCCTTACAGGCAGTTATACAGCTATTGTCCGGTGGCAGCTCGGTTGATTTGTCGCAACAGCTTAGCCAGCTTTATGATCAGGGCTACCAGGCGGCAGCCGTTGCCAAGCAACTGGGCCAGCTGTTAAGAGAGCAGGTTATTGGCGGCCAGTCTGCCATCGCCCCGGATGTTGCATTGGCTCTGCTGGCGCGGTTGATTGCTGTACCAGCCGCCCACGATCCGGAACGCTTCCTGGAAATTTGCCTGCTACAGTCACTGCAAACACCGATCACCACGCAAGAAGCCCCTCAAGCCCCTCAAGCCGCGCCAGCCAAGCCTGCATCTGTCAAAGCCGCTGTCGCCGACGTCGAAACCCCGGCCAAGCCTAAGCCCGGTTCGGCCGCGCTTGATGCCTCACTCTGGCCGCAGCTGCTCGGTGCCCTCAAAAAGAAGCACAACACCCTGTACGGCGTGGTGCGCATGGCCGAGCCTAGTTTTGACGAAGATGGTTCATTAACACTGTCCTTTGCTTTTGCCTTCCATAAAAAGCGATTGGATGAAGTAGCCAACCGCCAGACCGTAGCCGCAATTGTCGAAGAGCTAACGGGGCAACCCGTAACCATAGTCTGCGTACTCGATAAGACAGCCAAACCATCGAAAACGCCGGTGCTTTTGCCTGAGGAGCCACCGACGCAGGATTTATCAGCCATAAGCAATATTTTTGGCGCCGCCGAACTGCTAGAATCATAAGTACCTATTTTAGGGACACTTGGGGGATGAACATTAATGGAGCCAACTAAAACAGGGACGGCCGGACAGCCGCCACAGAACGCCGAAGCCGAGGCCAGTTTGCTGGGTGCTCTATTAATTGACAGCGACGCTATTGTTAAAATCGCCGACACTTTGGCGGCTCGCGACTTCTTTGATAAACGCCACGAGCGCATCTACGAAGCCATTATGCACCTCTACGAACACCGCGAGTCGATTGATGTCCTGACTCTTTCAGACCGCCTCAAAAACGACGGTTATCTCGACAGTGTTGGTGGCCCGTCATACCTAGCAGAGCTTACCAATTTTGTGCCGACGGCAGCTCACGTTGAGCAATACGCTGATATTGTGGCTCAAAAGGCCATGCGCCGCCGCCTGATATCGGCTTCCAATGAAATTAGCAGCTTGGGCCACGACGAGTCGAAGCAGTTAAAGGAACTGATAGAGGAAGCCGAAAGCCGACTGTTTGAGGTCAGCCAACAACATATCAGACAGGATGTTATTAGTCTGGAGGCCATCCTGGCCGAAAGCTTCGACAGGTTGGATGATCTGCACAAAGACAAGCAAAAGATCCGCGGCATACCCACCGGCTTCAAAGACCTCGATGAAAAACTGGCCGGTTTTCAGCGCAGTGATCTGGTGATTCTGGCGGCCCGCCCATCGATGGGTAAGACGGCGTTGGCGCTGAACTTTGCGCACAACATTGCCGTTCAATCTAACGAACCGGTGCTGATCTTCAGCCTGGAAATGAGCAAGGAACAGCTGGTTGACCGCCTGCTATCTATGGAATCCGGGGTAGACGCCTGGGCACTGCGCACCGGCAACCTGACCGATGCCGACTTCGAAAAAATCGGCCAGGCTATGGGTACACTCAGCGAAGCCCCGATTTACATCGATGACAGTCCAGGTATCACTATTAGCGATCTACGCACCAAAGCCCGCCGTGAGGCTCACCAGCGGCCATTAGGGCTTATTATTGTCGATTACTTACAGCTGATGAGCGGTGGTCATCGCTTTGGCAGTGATAGTAACCGCGTGCAGGAGATATCGGAGATATCGCGTGGTCTGAAGGGCATAGCTCGCGAACTAAACGTGCCGGTGCTGGCGCTCAGCCAGCTGAGCCGTTCGGTGGAGAGCCGCAGTCCGCAGATTCCGCAACTGGCCGACCTGCGTGAATCGGGTTCGATCGAGCAGGACGCCGACGTGGTGGCCTTTATTTACCGTGAAGAGTACTACAATCCGGACACCGACCGCAAAAAACTTACTGACATCTTTATCAAAAAGCATCGCAACGGCCCAACTGGAGGCGTTGAACTCTACTTTGAAAACGAAAAACAACGATTCCGCTCGGTTGACAGCCGCCACCAAGACCCATTTAACGGCTAGGGAACAGGCGCCTCACCGGTTATAATATGCCCAGTATGAAAAAACAGGGCGGTTTCTGGAAAGACAACATCAATCTTATTATCTGGTCGGTGTTTGGCATTGCTCTGGTGCTAGCAGTTTTGCTGTATCAACTGGGTTCGCTGACTGGCGGTCTTAGCACCGGTGAAAACGTTTCAGCAGTTGCGCCTGTCGGCTGGCATGGCATCTTTAACGACCCGCTGTACCTGCCGCTAAAAATTGTACGCTCGGCTGTTTATTTTGTCGCTCCCGGCCATGGGCAGATACTGACCCGTTTGCCCAATGTAATCTTTGGCGGCTTGGCTGTATCAAGCTTTACGCTACTGATTTTGCTCTGGCATGGCCGGCGCACAGCGCTGTTTACCGGCCTACTGTTTGCCACTTCGGCCTGGGTTCTGCATGTTAGCCGTCTGGCTAGTTTTGATGTTCTATACTTGTGGGTCGTGCCGACAATGTTGCTACTGCAAGTGTTACTGCACCGCTACGGTGAGCGCTCGGCCGTCTGGTACGGCAGTCTGCTGACCTGGGGTCTCCTACTGTACATTCCCGGCCTGGTCTGGCTGGTGGCAGCCCAAATATTATTACAATGGAAGTTGGTAGTGCACTGCTGGCAGGTTTTTAGCCATTGGTGGCAACGTCTGCTGGCGGCTTTGAGTGTGCTTATCTGGCTACCGCTGTTGGCAATCGATTTTACGCGGCACGGACAGCTTATAACCTGGCTGGGATTACCCTCGCAGTGGCCGTCTATTGCCGGGGTTGCTAAACAGTTTGCACTAGTACCGGTGCATTTGTTGGTGCATGGCCCGACAAGTCCTACCCTGTGGCTCGATCAAGCCCCGATTCTGGACATTTTTACGCTTGTAGTCTGCGGACTGGGCATTTACTTTTACGCCAGCCATTGGCGGTCTTCCCGAACCAAGTCGCTAACCACTCTGATACTGCTTAGCGGTGTGCTGGTAGGACTGGGCGGGTCGGTTGGACTGAGCCTGCTGGTTCCATTCCTGTATATCGCGGCCGCCACCGGCATTGCCTATCTGTTAAGGGACTGGCTCAAAGTCTTTCCTCTTAACCCGCTGGCTCGCGGCCTGGGTATCGGCTTGGTCTCCTTGGCGGTACTGGCCAGCTGTACCTACAATCTTCGCTCCTACTTTATCGCCTGGCCGCACAACAATGCTACCCAGACCGTGTTTCACTATCATCGGTAGAGCTGTATACTATAGATCAATAGGGAGGTATTATGAGTCGTTTCGATCAGGCTAAAATGCTAATGAAAGTCAAAAAAATACAGAGCGAATTGCAGAAGCTGATTATTACAGTTGAGAAGGGTGATGGCGCTGTGGTGGTTGAGATCACCGGCGAGCAAAAGCTCAAAAAAGTGCATATCGATCCCGAGTACGTCGACCTGGAAGACATCGGCCAGTTGGAGAGATGGGTTGAAGACGCCGTCAAAGAGGCAATCGCCGAAAGCCAACGCGTGGCCGCCGAAAAAATGCAGCCCATGATGGGCGCCCTGGGCAACCTCGGGCTATAAACGCGGCAATGTCGTTATTACCGCCTGCACTTAGTGATTTGATTGAAGCCTTCGGCCTACTGCCGGGTGTCGGGCCGCGCACCGCTGAGCGCTATGCCTACTATTCAACCCGCCACGACGGCGACTCGCCACAGAAGCTGGCAACCGCTCTGCAGGCCTTGGGCGGCGGCATCGGCTATTGTAAACGGACTTTTGCGCTGGTGCCGGCCGGGCAAGACATATCAGATCTGTATAACGACCCGCGCCGCGATAAAACGATTGTAGCCGTGGTGGCCGAGCCCTTTGATCTGGTAGCCCTGGAGAAAACCGGCCAGTTTAAGGGCACCTACCACGTGTTGGGTGGCCTGGTGTCGCCGATTGACGGTGTCGGACCGGAACAATTACATATAAAAGAACTGGTGAAACGGATAGACGAAGACAAAGTGACTGAGATCATACTGGCCACCAATGCCAGCGTAGAGGGCGAATCAACCGCCCTGTACATCCAACAGCAGATCGGTGACCGCAAGCTCAAGGTCACCCGCCTGGCGCGCGGCCTGCCGGTTGGCGTCGATCTGGAGTATGCCGATCAAATCACCTTGGGACGGGCTCTGGAGGGTCGCCAAGCTGTATAATGCCATATATGTATCCCGACGAAGCCGACAAAATAAAACAGATTGTTGAAGCCGCCCGGCAGATAATCATCATCCAGGCCGACAATCCGGATGCCGACTCGCTGGGCAGTGCTTTGGCGCTGGAACACATCCTCAGTGATCTGGGCAAGGAGCCGGTTATGTACTGTGGCGTCGACATGCCCGGCTACCTGCGCTACATGCCGGGCTGGGATCGCGTACAGCGCGACATGCCGCCGAAGTTTGACGCCAGCATCATTGTTGACGCCTCCACCATGACCCTGCTCGAAAAGCTGGTGGCTGCCGGTTATCAGAATCAGCTGTCTGCCAAGCCATGCATTGTGTTCGATCATCACGCTATCGTTGATCATCCGGTGCCGTTTGCCACACTGACGATTAATGATGCCTCGCGGGCATCGGCCGGCGAACTGCTATACATACTAGCCGGACAGCTGAATTGGGCGATGTCCGCCTCGGCTCAGACCTGCCTGATGTCATCTATCCTGGGGGACACCCAGGGGCTAACCAACCAGCTAACCTCTGCTCAGACCTACAAGATTATGGCCCAGATGGTAGAGGCCGGAGTCGATCGCCCCAAACTCGAAGAACTGCGCCGTGCGTATTCCAAAATGCCGCCGGAAATTTTTCGCTACAAGGGTGATCTTATAAGTCGGACGGCCTTTGCGGGCGACGGCCGGATTGCCACTGTCACCATACCCCAAACCGAGATCAATCAGTTTAGCCCCCTGTATAACCCAGCTCCCCTGATCCAGAACGACATGCTGCAAACTACCGGTGTCCAGCTGGCAATTGTTATCAAACAGTACAATGACGGTAAGGTAACGGCCGCCATTCGATCTAATTCTGATGCGCCGGTGGCCGGAAAATTGGCCGAACATTTTGGCGGCGGCGGCCACGCCTTTGCCAGCGGTTTCAAGGTTACCGACGGCCGCCCGGCCGACAAATTAAGGGCTGAGGCCATCGGCCTGGCTGTGGAGTTGCTAGATGAAGCTATTTAATACCGCCAGCCGCCGGATCGAAGAGGTCAAACCGCAGAAACCGCCGGCCATTACCGTCTATACCTGCGGCCCAACGGTTTATGACTACGCCCATGTTGGCCACTGGTTCACCTATGTACGCGCCGACATACTGATCCGCGCCCTCAAGGCCGCCGGCTTTAAACCGCAGTGGGTGATGAATATAACAGATGTCGGCCACCTGGTCAGCGACGCCGATCATGGCGAAGATAAGCTAGAAAAGAGCGCCCGCCGCGAGGGCAAAACCGCCTGGGAAATTGCCGACTACTACACCAAAGACTTTGTGCTGGGTATGCAAGAACTTAACATTACCAAACCAGCCAAGATGCCCAAAGCCACCGAGCATATTGCCGACCAGATCAAACTAATCCAAAAGCTCGAATCCAAAGGCTTTACCTATGTAATAGATGACGGCGTCTACTACGATACCGCCAAGTTTCCGCGTTATGCCGAGTTTGCCAGATTGGATCTTGATGAACAGCAGGCTGGCGCCAGGGTCAGCAGTAACCCCCAAAAGCACAATCCCTCAGACTTCGCTGTCTGGAAGTTCTCGCCAGCCGGACAACAGCGCGACATGGAATGGGATAGCCCTTGGGGTACGGGCTTTCCGGGCTGGCACATTGAATGCTCGGCCATGAGCATGAAGTACTTGAGCGAAACGCTGGACATGCACACCGGTGGCATTGATCATATCCCGGTGCACCACACCAACGAAATTGCCCAAAGCGAGGCCGCCACCGGCCAGCAGTTTGTGCGCCACTGGATGCACAGCGACCACATTATGATCGAGGGCGAAAAGATATCTAAGAGCCTGGTCAACGGCATTAGTTTGCAAGAAGTTATCAGCGAGGGTTTTCCGCCCGAAGCTCTGCGATTGTACGTGTTGGAATCTCATTACCGCGGCCAGTCCAAGTTTAACTGGGATGGCCTGCAGGCTGCTAACAACCGCCTGGATGACTTGCGAGCCATGGCCGCTTTGCGTTGGCAACCACGCGGCGTGACCCACGACATGCCCACCTTCGCCCTGGAGGAAGTAGCCACCACGCTAACCGATTTTCTGGCTAACGATCTCGACACGCCGCAGGCGCTGGCCTTTCTGAGCCAGATCACTACCCAGCTCCTGACCGTACATATCGAAGAAGATATGGTCGACCACCTTGGGGCTATGCTTAAGGGCATCGACGACTTACTGGGTCTTAACCTGTCGGCCGTCCAAGATATATCGCCAGCCCAGAAAGAGTTGCTGAGGCAGCGCGAAACAGCCCGAGCCAACCAGGACTGGAAACTGTCAGATGAGATTCGTGATCGACTCAAGACCGAGGGCATCGGCCTGAACGACGCCGCCAGAGGTGTTATTTGGTATCCGCTGTGGCTTTCCTATAAGCCGTCGAATCAATAATCTTTTTATCGTGCAGGTATTCCAACAGGCCAATCCTGAGGCAACCGGCTACCGGTATGGCTACCAAGCCGCCGAACAGGCCGCCAAAGCTGACGCCAATAACCACTGACATAAACACCAACAACGGCGACATGTTGGTAGAATTGGCCTGAATCCGCGGCTGAATCAGAATGTTTTCCAGTTGTTGGTACAGGATGTAATAGATCAAAATTATAATCGCGGCCGAGGTGGAATGGAACAGAGCCACCAGGGTGACAATAATTGCGCCGATGGTATGGCCAACCATGGGGATCAGGCCACAGATGAACACCACCACCATCAGAGCTACCGGGTAGCTGATGTGCAACAGCAGTATGGCCGGCATAATCAGCAGTGATGCTAAAGCGGCTAGGGTGACCTGGCCGTTTACGTAGCCTTGGATAACGCGGTACATGTCACGCATCAGCCGGTCGGCCTTGGAATGGTGACGATCGGGTATGGTGTCGCGGAAAAACGCCAGCCAGCGCGGTCCCTCTACCAACATCATAAATGTCAGTACCAATATCGTAAGCAGGGCAAAAGCACTACTGCCTATCTTTTGGACAGTAGAAAAGGCCGCGCCGGCGGCATGTTTCAGGCGCTCGGATAACTGGCGTGAAAAAGTATCGACCTGTTTTTCGAGGTGATATTTACGAATTAGCCGACCGGTGCCGCTATCTTGCTTGCGAAAATCTTTAACCAGACTTGGCGCGGCGTTAACGAAACTTTCAGTTTGGCGAACCAGGGGAGGCGCAATGCTGGCAATAAAGCCCCCTAGGAATAACACGACTATCAAAAACGACAGGCTGGTAGCCAGCGAGCGGCTACCGCGCCGTTTGCCGGGCAGGCGAATACTCAGCCAATGAACCGGGGCATTCAAGGCCAGTGCCAAGAAGAAAGCTATAAAAATAAGTAACAGGGCATGGGCGGCCTTTTGGGCGGCCATCAGCAGGACGATAGTTCCGACCGTCAGCACAGCCAGGCGGAAAAAGGTTTCGTTGGTGATAGTAACGGCAATCTCAGGAGTTTCGTGACCTTTGCGGAAACTAAGCATACTCGTATTATCTACAACCCACGCCGTTTGCGCAATGCTTGTTGGTAAATATCCACCAGTTTGCTACCGATCTTAGCAACGTCAAAATCGGCGGTGTACTGTGCCCCCCAGCGGCCCATGGCCTGACGCTCTGCGTCATCCGTCATGTACAAGGCTATTTTTTGAGCCAACAGGCCGGCATTAGCGGGATCAAATAACAGATCAGAGTGCGGTTCCATAACTGAACGATAACCGGGGTTGTCACCGGCCAGAACAGCCGCCCGGCCACTGGCCATGGCCTCCAACAGCACAATTCCAAAACTCTCACCGCCACTACTGGGGAAAACCGAGATGTCGGCCGAGGCGTAATAGCGTGGTTTGTCTTCTTCGCTGACGAAGCCGGCAAACTCAACCATGTCTTGCAGACCGTGTTTATTAGTAAACCCCCGTAATTTAGCCTCTAGAGGGCCGATGCCGCAAATTACCACCCTGAAGGCCGGCAACCTCGACTGCTTAGCCAACTCAGCAACGGCCTTGAGCAGTGTGTGGCAGCCCTTGCGGGGCACCAGACGACCCAGGAACAGGATGGTGAGCCTGTTGTCATTATATTGCGGCAAAGGCTTGGCCGAGGCAAAGCGTTGATAATCCACCACATTAGGCAATACATCAGTTTTGACCTTAAAACTGGCGCGGGCAAACTCGGCCGCCACCGGCGAAACGCTGACAATCCGATCAAAACGCTTTAGTGACGGCCTCAGCCAGATCCCCAGGGCGCGGTTACCGACACGCGGCAGGCGGCCGTAAGGCAAGATGTGAAAGGTGCCGACTACCGCCGTGCTGTCATCGGCGGCCAGTATAAGATGCTGAGCCATCAGGGGGTGGTGAGGTGTTTGGACATGCAAAACGTCAAACTTCTGGCGGGCAATAAGTTGTTTCAGCTTTTTGCGGCCGGCCGGGAGGGGAATGGTGGTGCGGTTGCCGTTAAAGCGAACGTTGATGTTGCGCGCCAGGCCGTGAATGTTTGCCAACTGACGCTTATCGGTCTGTCCCACCAGATAATGCACCTCGTGTCCCTGCGAACTCAGCCACTCGCCGATTGCCACCACGTACTGCTGAACGCCGTCGGCCGGATCCAGAGACGTATCCAGCACCAGGCCGATCTTTAGCCGTTCAGGCGTGGTGGCCATGCTGTTCGAGCGCCTCACGATACAGTTCTTCGTACTTGTCGACTACATTTGGATAATTAAACTGTTTGACGTAGTCCTTGGCCCATTTTTGCCATAGTTTGCGTAGTTCGGGCTGGTTTAATAACAGATCGAGGCGGCGGGCAAACTCCGCAATATCTTCAGGATTAATGATAGAAAGCCCC
>PFOA01000041.1 GCA_002792275.1 Candidatus Saccharibacteria bacterium CG_4_10_14_0_2_um_filter_52_9
GAAAGCGGAAGGTATAGCCGGTAACCTGGCCGATGCCCGACAACAGCAGAATTACCAGAGCGGCGGCGGCTACCATGCCAGAGCCTCTTACCAGGTACCAGGGCCACGATGATTTGGCGCGCTCGGTAAATTTTTGGGCCACCGTCGGGCCGGGGATGGTCTGAACGACGATATTGCTCGAACCGCCCTCTGCCAGTGCTGGCTGGGCAAAAAACAAGTCGCCGGCCAGCACCGCCAACAGCATGGCCGTTAATAACACTAGCCTACGCATGGGCTTTGGCCTCCAGCTGATGGCTGGCCTGAATTGCCGGGCCGAATCGTGTTTCGAACCGCTGTCCGTCGGCGTCAACACACTGCAGTAGCGCCGCCTTAACACCGTGCTGGCGCAAGTATGGTACTGCTTTTTCAGACCCCAATAAAACGGCACAGGAGGCCAGTACATCGACCTGTAAGGCCACGGGGGCGTAAACAGTCGCCAGCTGTACATCGGTTTCGGACGGCTTCAAGGTGCGAGGATCAATAATATGGTGCCATTTACTGCCCTTTTTAATGCCATGGCGCACGCCGGTGCCCGAAGTTGCGACTGCAAACTGGCGCCGAGAACCCTTAACCGACCACGGGCTAAGCTTGGCGAGATTAGCGGCACTTTGGATATCAACTTTAAAGGGCTGGCCGGCCACGTCATGACCGGCGGCTACAATGTCGCCACCCAGTGAAATCCAAAAGCCCTGCACCCAGTCGGGCATCGCTCGAGCTAGCTGATCGGCCAGATAACCCTTGCCACAGCCGCCGAAGTCCAGGGCACTGTTGGGCGGTATGGCGGCGGTTATCTGGTTAATCTTCAGGTCGCGCACCCTGGCCACCTGCCGATCGGAGTAGTCGTCGTGCCGGTCATTTTTGTAGTGCTCTACGAATGATCTGGTGTAACCGGCTTTCTGCAGTGCCGGTAGTATGAACGGGCTGAACAGCCCCTCGGTTTGCTCGCCGAGCTGTTTTGCCGCCAACAGCATGTTCCTGAATTCCGGCGTCACCGCCATTTGCATGCCGGCCGAGCGATTGAACACCGACAGCTCGCTCATTGGCAGAAAGCGGCTGAAGCGACGTTCAAAAACATAGATATCGCGCCATAAACTCTGGAATAGTTCGGTTACCTGCTGCTCTTCGGCTGTACTGACCACCGTGAGCGTGACGTCACTGCCCAGTGCCAGATTGGTTTCGGCCCGTTGCTTTAATTGCACGTCGTTACCCCGCTGGCGGTGGTGGTACACCGGGGGGCGGCGACCGGTGTGGGCTTAGGTGCCGTACTTGTAGAGACAGTGGTAGTGGTGGGCTGACTGGCGGTAGCTACGGCGGCGGCCGAGGACGGAGCAGTATTGGCTGTTTCCGGCAGACTGTTCACCAGGGAGTCCAGATCGGCCTGGCGTGAATTCGTAAGACTGCTGGCAGTTACGTTGTTGGTAGCGCTGGCGCTGGTTGCCGGCAGGGTTTTTAGCAGATCGGCTACCATGACTACAAAACTGCCGATGGCCAGACTGGCGGCTCCCAAAAAGTAGATGTTAAACGGCCAACTGCGGATTTTGCCGGTCTGGTGGTTTGGCCCCTGGCTGAAGGCTTCGGTCATAACACGGTGGCCGTCAACGCCTTGAGCATGCAACAGTTTGTTCATTGCTCGCATGAACGGTTGTGGGCCACAAATAAAATAGGTTGGCCGGCGAACCAGGCCGGCGCTGGCCTTAGCGATAATGTCGGCGTTGATCCGGCCACTAGCCACTCTTTCGCCAGCCAGCTTATCAACCGGCTCTTGGCTGATGACAAAAACGGCCCTGAAATTAGAATTCTGACGCTCCAGCTCACGTAATTCGTCGCCAAACGGCACGTCATCCTGACTGGCACAGCTAAAAAGCAGGGTCACCCGATTGGCCAGACGGGTTGCGGCGGCGTATCGAATCATACTCATGAAAGGTGTTATGCCGATGCCACCGGCCAGCAACACCACCTCCGGCTCGCTGGCCGGATCAAACACAAAACCACCAAACGGCCCCCTTACCTTTACGACATCGCCGGGCTGGGCGCCGGCCAGTGCCCGGGTAAAACGGCCTTTGGTGCGCATGCTGAACTGTAAAATATCCGGATTGGTCGGCGAGCTGACTATTGAGAAGCAGCGTGCTGCTGTTGGCCGGCGGCGGCGGAAAAAACTGATGGCCGCGTATTGCCCGGGCTGAAAATCAAAAGGCCGACTGGGTTCGGTATTTTTGAGCGTTACCAGCAACGTGGTTGGCGTTAATTGCTGATTATTTGTAACGGAATAGGTATGCATATTATAGCGCCGGCCCGATCAGATGACCGATAAACGCCGTAATAGCCATGGCCAGGCCGCCACCGATAAAGACGCGTGAGGCGGCGCGCAACTTGTGGCCGCCGCCTATGTAGGCACCAATGGCTCCGGAAATCGCCAGCGCCACCAGCGAAGCCACTACAATGCTCCAGCTGTGACCGGAGCCGGTGACTAATATAGTTGCCAGGATCGGCACCACGGCGCCAAATGAGAAGGCTACGGCCGAGGCCAGCGAGGCTTGCAGGGGATTAGCCAGGGCTTCGTGATCGATTCCCAGTTCGTCGCGGGCGTGAGCGGCCACGGCATCGTGATCGTGCAACTGCTGAGCCACCTGTAGCGCCAGCTGGGGCTTGAGACCCCTGCTTTCATAAATCTGGGCCAACTCTTGAAGCTCTTCATCCGGATTGTCGGCCAAAGATCGGGTCTCAATGGCGATGTCGGCACGTTCCGAATCTCTTTGCGAGCTTACCGACACGTACTCGCCAACTGCCATAGACAGCGCCCCGGCCGCCAGGCCGGCGATTCCGGCCGTTAGCACCGCCGAACGGCTGGTAGAAGCCGCCGAAACACCTATCATCAGGCTGGAGGTGGAAACAATGCCATCATTAACGCCCAGCACGGCCGCCCTCAGCCAATTGGAACGATGAGATTTGTGCTGATCTTCGGGATGCGGGGTCACCTGAGCCATGGCCCTATTATACTCGGCAGGATGTCAAGCTGTAGTTAAATCGCTATCTGATTTTTGGCATAAGGGGTGCACTGGCGCGGTAATCAAGAAAAACAGCCAGAAGCACAGAATCTGGGCATTGTGCTGTTTGCCCTGATCTTTAATGTTATTTTCCTGGCGGTTAGCGCATCACGCAAGCGATCGTACGGCGCCTACCGAGCCCTGGCAATCTGCCAGCTGGGTCTCGATATCTTTATTATGAGCTGTGCCGTTCACTATAACGGCGGCATCGAAAACAGCGTCGTAATGCTCTACATCATCCCGATAATTATGTCCGGTACCCTGCTTGGGCGGCGGGCCATCTATGCTACCGGTCTGTCGGCCGCACTGGCCTACGACCTGCTGCTAATCCTGGACTACAAAGGTATTGTTGTGTCGCAGGGTATTATTGCCCCTCAGCTTCATGCCAACACCAACTACCTGGTGCAAACTCTGCTTTTTGTGCCGGCCATGTTACTGACAATTACGGCCATCATCGATTTTGTAGCCCGCTTTATTCGTGAACGCACCGAGCTGTCGATTGAACTGCGGGTTTTATCAGCCCAGAGAGCCGAAACCGATGCCATTATTAAAACCATGGGAGCCGCCCTGGTGGCTGTTGATATGCAGACTACCATAAAGATGGTCAACGACAATTTTGAGGAGCTAACCGGCTGGGAGCGCAAAGAAGTTATTGGCGCCAACCTTGATGACATACTGCCGCTGTTAGACGAAAACGGTCGACGGGTAAAGGCCGAGGAACATCCCTTGCTACAGATGCTGAATGCCCCGCCAGAGCGCCAGACCCCCGAGGTTAAACATATGAGTAAGTACTATTTCTCCCGGAAGGATGGCAGCCTCTTCCCTTTTATAAGTTCTTTTTCATTGATCAGGCTACACGGCCGGACCATTGGCGGCACCAACGTTTTTGAAGACGCCACCTCTACCAAAAAAATTCAACAGCTCAAGACTAACTTTGTGACCCTGGCGTCGCACCAGCTAAAAACACCGGTCGGCGAGATACAAGGCTACGTTGAGAATATGATCCAGGGCATTACCGGCCCGCTGACTGACAAACAGCGCCAGTACCTGCTAACTATCGATGAGATAACCATACACTGCATCAAACCGAGCAACCTAAAGTCATTTTACTGGTAGACGACGAGTTGCCGTTCCGGCAGATTTACAAAGACGCCCTGCGTGGCGAAAGTAATTACCAAGTGGTGGAAGCCGAAGACGGCGAAGAAGCCCTGGCGGCGGTCAAACAACAGCCGCCACGCTGACCGCCTGGGGATCCGGATCATATGCCACCTACTTCCCGGCCGACGCCGTGGTTGGCAAATCAGCCAATAACTACGTTGTGTCATTCACCTTCAATAGTTCCGGCAAAATTAGCGGCGTCTTTATGGCGATTGACGCTTCCTCGCTCTAAGAGCCGAGAATACTGACCGAGCGGGCAATCACCAGCGCCAGCGTAAATACCGATACCAATGACTGAGAGGCCATCAGTGCCTTAGCCTGCTGGCTTAGCGGCCGGGTTTCGGCCGGGGCAAAGTTGACGGCGTTGGTAATGGCCAGGAATAAATAATCGCCGAATTGGGGTTGCCAACCCGGAAATTCAGCGGCCAGATCCTGCTGGGTGAACTGAAAATCTTTGTCGTGCTTGGACCAGCGGCGGCCGGTAAGGCCGGGGCTGTCTATCTCCCAATACCAAAGCGCGTAAACAATGATGTTGGTAATAAAAATGGCAATGGCCGATACCAACAACTGTTCGCCACCGGTAGGAATGTGATTAACAATCAGCGAATGCAGTACGAATATCAGGGCGCTGATGTTGGCCAGCGAAATCAGAGCCAGTAGCACTACCGACATAAGGTGGTGCAGATTGTGTAGCCGCGAGTGCCGGACCCGGGCAGTAAAGCCCAGCAGAACCGCCAGAGCCAGCTCGATCACCACGATCACAAACTGTGATCCGGGCAACAGCTCACTGCTGACCTTTAAGGCCACAAACTGCAAGGCGATAGCCACCAGAAGAGCCGCTTGAACCTGAATCAGTTCGGTCTTGGAAATGCGTTGCAACATATTGCCCTTAGTGTACCTTGCCCGGCCAAACCGGTCTATACAAGTGCTAGATCAACTGCGGGTTTGAGTGTTTCGGGGTTGATGACATAGATGAAAAGAAATTTGCGCTTTGGCATTATTATTCGCGAGCGTAGGGTTGGTTTGATAACAATCAGGTTTTTGCGGAACGATAAATCCTGGATGAGACCTTTGACGCTGCCAAAACTAACATTCCCCTGATCATACTGGCCGGTGCGATCATTAAACCAGTATGATTCTACCGGTTTGAACGGCTTGTCGATAATCGTAACTTTTACTTTTTTACCGATGTAGTCCTTTTTGTCGGCCTGTTCGGTTTCGGCCAGTTGCTGTTCTGCAAAGGCGTCTATTTGGGCGGCCTGAGCCTTTTTGAGGTGGGCGTCCAGGCTGGCGCGGGCAATTTCGGTCTGAACATCGGGTGCAATGTCCTGAGGTGTAACGTAGACAGCGTTGCTTTGGGCAGAGACCTGGTTCAGGGTTTGCATGGTTTGCTGTTCGGTTTGGCGGGCCACGTATTTAGCCGTCTGAGCGGTAGCAATATTGTTGATAGCCGACTCAAAATCGGCCACCAGGGCGCCGCCGGTACGAGCCGGTTCCTTTGATTTACGAAATAAGGGCATGTATTAACGTTAGCATACGGATGAGAGGTGTATTATAATCACTAGCGTAATTAATAACACAAATGACTCTCAAAAAACTCAATAGCCACGGCTTGGCACATTATGTAGCTCCTTTGTTGGTAATGGTCGGCGTTGGCCTGATCGGAGTCTACCTTATTGTTGCGGGTCACGCCGCTACCAGCAACCGCCTGGTCGACGTGTCTTATCCTCAGTGCAAGCCTAAAGATCTCAAGACGTTTGGCGGCGACCTGGGTATTGTAGGCGTCAATCATGGCAAGGTGATGACAAAGAACCCTTGCTTTAAGAAACAGGCTCTGCGTTTTAGCCGGGTAGCCGTTTATGTCAACAGCGGTTATAACGGAGAGCGCGCCAGTGGCCCCTGCAAGCAAAAGACCGGTGACTGTTACGCCTTTAATTATGGCTACAAGGCCGGTCAATATGACATAAAATACGCGGTCTCCCGGGGGGGTCAAGCGTTAGTTAGTTTTGGTTCGTGGTGGATCGACGTCGAACCCGCCAATACCTGGTCTTCGGATAAAGGTCGAAATGTACAGTTCCTAAAGGGTATGATGTCTGCTTTGACGGACGCTGGCGTGGGCACGGTTGGCTTTTATTCCACTCCGTATTTTTGGGGTGTGGCAACCGGCGGCTGGATTAATAATCATCCGGCATGGGTGCCGACTATGGCGCCCCGTTCCACCGCAGATGATACCGCCTTATCGAAGTACTGCAAGCAGGAATTTACGGGCGCCCGAGTCTGGATGGTGCAATACACCGATGATCTGGACAGCAATGTGGCCTGTTTTGACGGGGTACGCGATAAGCTGGTTAAGTGAGTTGTAGTAAAATGGTTTGGAATGAGTAAACCCCAGGTTATTATCAGCGGCAGTATCGCCATCGATCGGATCATGAACTTTACTGGGCGTTACCGCGATCTTATCAAGCCCGACAAACTGCACGTTTTATCCTTGGCTCCCCTGCTGGATAAGTTAGAAAATTCGCAAGGCGGCGTGGGTGCAAATATCGCCTACAATCTAGCTTTGCTAGGCGAAGAACCCGTACTTTTGGGCTCAGTTGGCAGTGACGCGGCCGATTATATAAAACTGCTGGAGTCGGTCGGCGTGGATGCTTCGGACGTTCATATCAGCAAACTGCCAACAGCTTCGTTCAATGTGATCACCGACAGCGAGGGTAGCCAGGTGGGCGGTTTTTATCCGGGTGCCATGGCCGATAGCCAGTCTTTGAGCTTTAAGCCCTGGCAGGGCCAGTCGGCTTTGGCGGTCATCTCGGCTCATGACCCCAAGGCTATGAATCGCCAGGTAGAAGAATGCCAGACTTTAGCCGTACCTTATGCTTATGATCCCGGCCAGCAAACCGTTGATCCGACCACCGATCTCAAAAAGGGTATTGGCGGCGCGCTAGTAGTGGTAGCTAACGATTACGAGATCGGTAGCCTGTGCGATCGGCTGGAAATCAGCGTTGATGACCTGAAAAATCAAGTGCCGGTACTGATCACAACTCTGGGCACCAACGGCTCACTGATAGAGGGTACGGCGGTGGCCAAACCCCTGCAGGTCGGCATTGCCAAGCCGCGCGAAGTGGTTGATCCCACCGGTGCCGGTGACGCCTACCGGGCTGGCTTTTTGTACGGCTATTTGCGACAATGGGATCTGGAAAAGTGCGGGAAATTGGGTGCGGTGGTTGCTTCGTTCGTAGTTGAAAAGCATGGCACGCAGGTCAAGTTTTCTACCGGCGATGTCGTCGGGCGTTATAAAGATAATTTTAATGAGGAGATCGAACTTTAATATGGCTTCATCAGACTACAAAGTTAAAGACATCAAACTGGCCGAGTGGGGCCGCAAAGAAATAACCCTGGCCGAAAGCGAAATGCCCGGCCTGATGGCTCTGCGCAAAGAATTCGGCGCTGCTCAGCCCCTGAAAGGGGCGCGTATAGCCGGTTCGATCCACATGACCGTCCAAACGGCTGTATTAGTAGAAACTCTTCAGGCACTGGGTGCCAGCGTGCGCTGGTCATCCTGCAACATTTTTTCGACTCAAGACCAGGCCGCCGCCGCTCTGGCCGCCGCCGGTACGCCGGTGTTTGCCTGGAAGGGCGAAACCGAGGACAAATACTGGTGGTGCGTGGAGCAGACTCTGAAGTTCCCTGATGGCCAAGGTCCCAACATATTGCTCGACGACGGCGGCGACATGACCGCCCTGGTACACGACAAACACCCCCACCTGTTAGATGATATTAAGGGTGTTACCGAAGAAACCACCACCGGTGTTATGCAACTCGACCGCTTCTTCAAAGAAGGCTCGCTCAAACTGCCGGCCATTAACATCAACGACAGTGTTACCAAGTCTAAGTTCGACAACCTCTACGGTTGCCGCGAATCGCTGATGGACGGCATCAAGCGCGCCACCGACATAATGATCGCCGGCAAGGTTGCCGTAGTGGCCGGTTACGGCGATGTCGGCAAGGGCAGTGCTCAGTCACTGCGCAACTTCGGTGCCCGGGTACTGATCACCGAAATCGACCCCATCTGTGCCCTGCAGGCCTTAATGGAAGGTTACGAAGTGGTTACTATGGAGCAGGCTGCCCCGATCGGCGATATCTTTGTGACTGCTACCGGCTGTAAGGACATCATTACCATCGACCACATGCAGACCATGAAAGACACCGCTATAGTCTGCAACATCGGCCACTTCGACCACGAAATTCAGATGAAACAGCTCAACGAACTGGCCGGCGTCAAGAAAGATACCGTTAAGCCGCTGGTTGATGTTTACACCCTGCCCAATAAGCGCCGGATCATCATCCTGTCGGAGGGTCGGCTGGTGAACCTGGGCAACGCCACCGGGCATCCATCGTTTGTCATGTCCTGCTCATTCTCCAACCAGGTGTTAGGGCAGATAGAACTGTTCACCAAGGATTCCTACGAAATCGGCGTCCACCGCCTGCCCAAAGAGCTCGATGAGAAAGTTGGCGCCCTGCATGTTGAGGCTCTGGGTGCTCACCTTACCAAGCTGACTCCCGACCAGGCGAAATACCTCGGCGTGTCAGTCGACGGACCGCTTAAGTCCGACTACTACCGCTACTAAATATGAATCGGCAAGAAGTTGAATCGGCAATTGACACGCTCGGCGATAAACACCACCTATGTTTTGACTGTTAAAAAGCAGGGTGACGTAAGAAGTCTAGCAACCCAAATTACAGACGATCTATCCGGACAGAATGTGCTTTTAGTGGAAGATATTTTGGAAACCGGTAAAAGTTTACAAACAGCACTCAAATATCTGAAATCCAAGGGAGCGAACGTTCGCACTGCCGCTATATATGTTCTGCCCGATTCAGAAGTAAAACCCGATTTTTATCTGAGCGAAGAAACTGGTGCGATTATATTTCCGTGGGACTAGCTCAGCCACCCCCTTATTGTAGTCTCATCATTTAACATAGCTTTTAATAGACCCTCTGTGTTTTTAAAAGTCTGGTTCGGACGGTGATAATGACTGAGTATCACTTTTAAGCGTTCACCATAGTAATCCTCATCGGGGATATCGAGCAGGTGGGCCTCCACCCGGCGGACGTTATCGCCCATAGTGGTGGGCGTACCCACAAAAATCAGCGCCGGGTGGTGCTTATACCCTGCCAGATCGGCAAAACCAAAATAGACACCGTCTTGCAGATCGGTCTCGATGGCTAGGTTGGCGGTAGGGTAACCGAGTTTACGGCCATTACCTTGGAATTGAACAACGATGCCGCTGAGTGTGGCTGGTTTCATAGTTATATTATACGTGGCTTCCCGTTACTGCATACTCGTTAGGCTTAGAGTATGCACTGGGTATGTAGTGATAAGATAGTTGATATGCCCCACCGCAAACTTAAACCGCAACCGACCCTAAGCCATGAGCTCAAACAGTGGCTAAAGGCCGAAAACGACAAGACCTTGGCGGCTTTTAACGATGTCTTTGCCGAAAAGTCGTTTGCCATCACTTTTCTGCTGTTGCTGGCCCTGCCGGCACTGCCGATTCCCACCGGTGGCGTAACCCATGTTACCGAACTCATAGCCATGTTACTCAGTCTGGAGCTTATAATCGGCCGCAAAACCATCTGGCTACCCAAGCGCTGGCTGAAAACCGATATGGGCAAAGTGATGCAGGGCAAGGCGGCTCAGAAGCTGATTGGTGTTATAACCTGGTTTGAGCGCCTGTCGCGCCGGCGCTGGAGTGGCTTTTTGGTGTTACGACCAGTGGTTTCTGTAACCGCTCTGCTGATTCTGATCTTCACCGTGGCGGCCTTTGTGGCGCCGCCGTTCTCCGGGCTGGACACCCTGCCGGCACTCGGCGTGGTGGTAATGTCACTGGGGATTATCCTGGAGGACGCACTGGTTGTTTTTGCCGGGATATTGATCGGCTCTGGCGGTATAGCAGTAGAGATTGCTGCCGGCACAGCGCTATACAGCGGTCTGACGCACTTTTTCTAGTTCGAAAGCTGGCTGTCGGGGAGTGACATGAACAGCCGGGTATCGGCTACGGTTTCGCCGTTAGCGGTTGGACGCTCGCCGGCCTCTTGGTCAACGTCTACAAAACCGATTTTGTGATAAACGTGAACTGCTCCGCCATTGGACTGCCAGGTTTCCAGCCACATATTTCTGGCGCCGTACAACGATGCCGAACCCAGCACGATTAGGCGGGCGAAAGGCGTTGCCAAGCCCTGCCCCTGGCCGATTTCACCGATGCGAAGCGCGAAAGTCGTTTCGCCGCCGGGTACATGCAAGCTGGTACCTGAACCCACCCAGCCGTAACCGGCCAATTGCAGACCGCCGGCATTGCGCTTAAATAGCAGGAAAGTAGCCCGCTCTTTGGACAGCCAGTCTTTTGTGGCCTCCTGGCTGGCAAAGCGCTTGCCGGAATCATTGGGGCAATACTCACGAATCGCCAGTTCTAGCGCCATATTTATAATCGCCTCAGCGTACTCCGGTGTCAGGCCAAAGTGGATCTCGTAGCCCTGCTCGGCTAAACGCTCAATATCCTGGCGGGCAGTCTCGCTCAACTGATCGGGCGACAGCGGACGCGCGATATCCGAAAAGCTACTCGGGAAAGCGTGGCTCATAACAGCTCCTCGAGTTTGGCGGCGATCTGTTCGGCCAGAGTCTGGGCATCCGGGGCTTCAACCATAACACGAGCCAGTGGTTCGGTACCCGATGGCCGAATCAGTAAGCGGCCATTGTCTCCCAATTGATTAACTTGTTCAGTAATGAAGGCCTGCACTTCTGGCGACGCCAGACGCGACTTGTCGGTCAGCTTAATATTTACCAGTGCCTGGGGCAGGATCGGTATGTCATCAAACCACTGAGCCAGGCTGTGTCCCGAGGCGGCCACAGCCTTGACGGTTTGAACGGCGGCCAGCATGCCATCACCGGTGGCTAACAGATCGGGCAGGATTATGTGTCCGGCCTGCTCGCCGCCCAGATGATAGCCGGTTTTACCGAGTTCTTCCAGTACGTAGCGGTCGCCGACATCGGAACGTTCCACTTCTACACCATGGTCGCGCAGGGCATTCTCTACCCCCAGATTGGTCATAACGGTTACCACCACACCCTTGAGATTGCCGCAGACTGCCAGGATGTACATGATGTGATCGCCAGTAAGTAGGCGGCCTTGGCCATCAATCAACATTACCCGATCGGCGTCACCGTCCAGAGCGATGCCCATATCGAGTTTATCGGCCACTACCCTGGCCGCTAAGGCCTTGGTATTGGTGGCTCCACAGCTCTCGTTGATGTTTTGGCCGTCCGGAGCATCGGATAATGACGTTACTGTGGCACCCAGGCGCGTAAACACCCGCTCGGCCAGGCCGGAACCGGCACCGTTGGCGCTATCAATCGCCAGATTAACACCATCAAGTTTGAGCCCGTCGGCACTTGCCACCAAGAAGTTTTCATAATCACCGACTAATTGGTCGTTATCGTCTGCCAGCCCGCCGTCGCGCTCGGGGCAGCCATCGACAATTAACTTGTTAAGGGTGGCCTCGGTGGCATCATTTAATTTACCTCCTTTGGCAGTAAACACCTTAACGCCGTTGTACTGGCGCGGATTGTGGCTGGCGGTCACCATAACGCCGACTACGAATTCATCGCCCTGACGAGTCAGATAAGCTAAACCGGGGGTTGGCAGAACGCCGGCGAATGTCACATGAACGCCGGCCTTGTTGAGCCCTTCGGTAAGAGCTTTTATCAGTCCGGCCGAGGATTCCCGCGGGTCACAACCCATAACTACGCGCTGACCGGGCTCGGCAAAATGTGTGCCCACGGCCATGCCGATGCGCACCGCCCCGTCATGATCCAGCGGATAGTCTCCGGCCAGGCCGCGAACACCATCGGTACCGAATAAATCTCTACTCATGAAGGTATATAGGTGATGTCGTCTTCGCCCAGGCGCAACAACCCCTCATCGTGGCGGCGCTGATCCAGGTAATGAGCCATTAAACCGGCTGACCGGCTCAATATAAAGATAGCGTTAAAAAATTCTATGTCGACCAGTTCACGAAGTTTATCCGGGCTGTAGTCCAGCTCTGACTCTAGTATATCGAGCAGCATGGCGGCGATAGTTCCATCGACATTGAGGATCAGGTTAGCCTTTTTAGAGGTTGTAACTGCTTCGACTCCCTGGGCAAATTTTAGATAGCGGTCACCGTTACTATTGTTAGAAAACTGCTCTGTTAAGGCCTTGACCCGGGGGTCGGGCGTGTCAATCCGGTATTTTTTATGTCCGATGCCGGGAATGATGCCGCCATTGGCGGTGAACCCGGCTACGAAGGCTTTTGGCTCGGTGTCACTGCCTGCGCCTTCCAGCCAGGCGTCGGCGGCGGCGTTAACAGCGCCGCCAAACCGCGGACCGATGGTCAGTAGGCCGGCCGTTAAACTGGAGGCCAGATCCTTACCGGCCCGGGCGGCTACTATGGTATTCACGGCTCCCGAAACGTAAGGACCGTGATCCGCTAGCAAGCGTAGGATATAATCACTGAATTCGATGACTTTTGGTGAGGTAATCTGCTGTCCGAGCAGTAAGGAGATGTCCAGTCCGGCCAGACTATTCTCATTTACAACGCTCAACAACTCTTTGCCTAACAGGTGCACGCCGCCGTTAATATCACCTGAAATACGACTGACAATCATAGCTTTACTCCTTTGTTTAATTGGCCGATGTGGTTTGGCCTGATGGCTACCGGTTTCGGCCTGGGCTGATAAATCGGTAGCCAGTTCACCGAATACATCCATTACCTTGGCGCCGGCTGTCCGCAAAGCCTCCTTTTTGGCTTGGGCACTCTCGCTTTGGTTAGCGGCCATGGCTTTAGCATGTCCAAATTGCGGCGGCTGATCGAATAACCCGGCGACGGTTCCGGCTATATAGGCGATGACCGGCTTAGTGACCTTGCCGCTCTTCATGAGGTCGGCTAGGATATACTCGTCGTCGCCGCCCAGTTCGCCAAAGTAGACAATCTGCCTGGTTCGCTGATCGCTTTCGGCCAGCAGAAAGGCCTGGGCAGGTGTGGTGATCGGATTGCGATCGCCGCCGAGCGCCAGCGCAAAAGAAACCCCCAAGCCGGCCCCGGTAACAGTGTGTATCAGCTCGTTCACCATGCCGCCCGAGGTAGAGATTACCGCCGTGTCGCCGCCAGAGAAGATATTGGCGGCCACCAGTTGCGGATATTGCGTGCCGCCGATGGCGCCAAGTTTCATGACCCCAGGAACCAGCAACCCAACCGACGCCGGCCCGGCCACAAGCACATCGTGTTGCTCGGCCAAGGCCGCAACCTGCAGGGCGTGAACCTCGGGAACCTGCTCGGCAAAGATATTGGCGACCTGTAAATTAGGCAGTAGTTCAAACGTTTCTGTCATGCTGGCCAGCACACGCCGCGCCGACTGTACGTTTAATAGACCGGTGGCTTGTTGGCGCAGTTGTTCCGGTACTTTGGCAAGTTTGGCGTAGACCGGCACCATAATTTCATCATGCCCCCAAAAAAACCGCTCCTGTTTACGGCCAGCGCTGACAATGGCCACTAAATTGGGTGCGCTATGACCCAGACAATAATTGTAATCGAGCATCGACTGGATGATCCCCGGATGCGACCCTAAACTTATAATGACCGGTTCCAGGTTTTGCAGATCCAGCTCTTTACTCATGATCCACCTCCTGCAGAGCCTCTTTAACGGCATCCGTTAACGGTACGTCCGGATCATGCACAGCACCTAGCAGACCGTGTTTAGCTAAGGCGACTTCCATGTTGGCCAAGCCGGCTTCCTGGTTTGGGCCGCCGCGGCGGACAAAAATTTTGACACCGGCGGCCTGTAATTTATCGGCGACTTCGTCGATGGCCTTGATGACACCGGCGAAGGTTTTATTAACATCTGTAAAATTAGCCACCGCGCCACCGATAAACAGCACCTTGCGAGAGGCCTGGGACTTCAGAAGTAACTGCAGTAACTGCTTGGTGTATATATAGGTTTCCTCGGCGTTGGGATTGCCGCTGTACTCACCATAGTTGGCAAGTTGTTTGCCGTAGCCCTGGTTGTAAACTTCGTCGGCCACCACCACGCTGGCACCGCCGCCGGACAACAGTAAGAATATGCTGCCATTCGGTTCCAGCACGCTAAGTTTAAGCGAGGCCGGAGAATTGTCATCCAGCTCTTTAACAACCGCCTCTTCGGGAGTTTGATCGTGTCCGCTGTGGCTACGGAAATCATCTATCTGCCAACTATCCACAAAAAAGGCCGCCGCATCATCGACCTCAACGGCCGAGTCCAGGATTTGTAAGCCATTCTCACTGGCCAAATAAGGGTTGATCTCCATAAAGGCAAAGTAATTATCCAGGAACGCCTGGGTCAGCTGTTGCAATTGCCGGCTGTTAATAGCCGTTTTCTGGGCTAACTGTTCCCAATCAGTCGCATCATTGACGCGAACTTGCTGAAGGCTGCTGGCTTGCTTTTCGATATCAACCCCGCCGCTGGCCGAAAACTGGAGCATTACTCCCAGCCGATCAGACATAAAACTTATATAACGCTCGTCGCCCGGAGCATGTTCGGCCATCGGTTCTACAATCAGCCACTGATAGCCTTTAGACTTCAGCTGTTCGGCGGCCTCGACCAGATCGGCGGCTTTGACATTGAGCGCCACCAGCCCCTGATTAAAGCGACCTTTAACACCTTGATCCACTTTTAGGGCGAAAGTGCCGCCTGCCTCAATGGCTGACTGTAGTTGGGCAGGTAAGGGCGCCTCGATATCGACAGACCAGCCCTTGTAAGGCAGTTCGAGGGCTTTAGAAATAATGGTTTTGGCCCGGTATTCTGACAACTTCTGGCGCGGCATATCTACCATCATACCAAAGCACGTTTAAAAGCGCTTCAGTTTACAGGGCTAGGCTTAGTCCTGTAAGGTCTCTGGCGGATTATCAGGATCAAACTTATCTAATGGGCGGTCAAGAGCATGTCTACGTTCAACCTGTGGTATAGACCCAGGAGCCGCTTGGATAGCACCTTCTAAGGCTTTACTGCCAACAGACTGAGGGTCTGTGACGATCGGCTCTCCGTTAGCGGCACTATTTGGATCTTGTTCAGGCATAACTTGCTCCTGTTTAGGTAGTAAATTGTAACATGCATACATCGACTGCTTCGGTGTCTCGGGCAACAGGTTGTTGCCTTGCTTGCCTCAGGGGTATATACTTCCAGACACCTAAGGAGCGTGATAATTCCTATGCCGCAAGTTGTCCAATCGGAGAAACTTAAGGCTCTTTTCCAGTCCGGTCGGCTACTGCAATACCAGAAGCACGAGGTGATTCTCCGAGCCGGCGATGAGCCGCAAGGCGTTTACCTGATTGAATCCGGGCTGGTCAAGATTTATTCGCTGACCAAACAGGGCGACGAGCACGTGACACACTTTTTCGGGCCGGGCGACTTTTTTCCGATGATCTGGATCTTTCGCGGCCATATGCGTGAGGTTTATTATGGAGCGCTGTCGCCGGTTACAATTCGGGTGGTGACAAAAAAGGCCTTTATGGATCTGGTTAACGATGACCGCGACATCACTTTTGAGCTTCTGGAGGAGATGGTGAAACGCTACCTGCGCTATGCCGGGCGGATCGATAATCTGCTCTATTCCGACGCCCGGGAGCGCTGTGCCTACCGACTACTGTCCCTGGCCAACCGCTTTGGTAGCAGAACCGACGCCGGCCTGGTTATTAATGCCAATATCACCCACGAGGACATGGCTCACTCAATAAACATGACCCGCGAGACGTTCGGGCGAGCCTTTAGCCGTTTTCAGAAGAAGGATGTCATCGCTTACGATGATCAACACCGCCTGGTAATCAAAGATCTTGGTGCGCTGATCCATATTATCGGCCGCGAGGAAACCGAAACTCAGTGGCCCGACCTGCTAAAATATAGTGGTTAACCAGGAGGGCAGATGTTCACACTACCGGATTTAGATTATAGCTACGATGTTTTTGGCAAATACATCAGTAAAGACATCATGGAGTTGCACCACAGCAAGCACCATCAAACCTATGTCGATAAACTGAATGGGGCTATCGAACAGGCTCCCGAGTTGGCCGGCGAGAGCCTGGAAGAACTTATCAGCAATCTGGACAACGTGCCCGAGGCGGTGCGCGGCGTAGTCCGCAACCACGGCGGCGGCCATTACAACCATAGTCTGTTCTGGAAGTTCATGTCGCCCGACGGCGGCACAGAGCCCGGAGGCACCTTAGGCGACGCCCTCAAGGCCAAATACGGCGATTTTCAGGGCTTTATGGATGCCTTTGGCGATAAGGCGCTGGGCGTCTTTGGTAGCGGCTGGGTCTGGCTGCAACCCGATCTGTCGATTGTTACCACGCCCAATCAGGATTCACCGCTCAACAGCGGCGGCTCTGCGCCCCTGCTCGGCCTCGACGTCTGGGAACACGCCTACTACCTAGATTACACCTACAAACGCGCCGACTACATCAAGGCCTGGTGGCACATCGTCAACTGGCACGAAGCCCAGTCCCGCTACAAAACCGCCAGCTGACATTTATTTAGAAAACTACTCGACATAATTACAACATTATGCTATGATTGCGGAAAATCAAGATTTAATGATTTTTTAATGTTGGTGCGTGATAATGAGCGTTATGCAGTTACCGAAAGTCCTTTTAGTCGAAGATGACCGTCGCATCGCCACTGCCCTGGCGCAGGCGCTACAGAGTAATTACAACGTAGACATGGCCGCCAGCGGCAAACTGGCCATCTACAAGTGTGACAACAACGATTACGACATTATTATGCTCGATCTCAATCTGCCCGACTTGTCGGGCTTTATTATTTGTCAGCAATTGCGCGAACGGGGCCTAACGGCCCCTATTTTAATTGTCAGCGGCGAGACCAAGGTACTCACCAAAATCAATCTGCTGGACGCCGGTGCCAACGATTACCTGACCAAGCCCTTTAGTCTGGGCGAGCTAAAGGCTCGCCTGCGAGCATTGTTACGAGATACCAGCCGGCCATCCGTCCTGCTGGCCACCACCCGCCTGTGTGTCAGCGGCATTGTGCTGGATCGTACCAGCCGCAGTGTCATGCGCAACGGTGTTGAGATCAAGCTACGGCGCAAGGAATTCGTCCTGCTGGAATGCCTGATGGAGCATGCCGGCAGTGTGGTAACCCGCGAGTCTCTACTGCGATCCGTCTGGCACACCACCGACACCTACTGGACCAATACGGTTGATGTACACATAAAACATCTGCGCGACAAGCTCGACCGGCCGTTCGACCAAACCCTGATTCGTACCGTTCACGGTCTGGGCTACAAACTCGAAGCCCTCCAGCCGCTTATGGCGGTGGAGCTTTAGGCCTATCATGGCGGCGCCGGCAATCAGTGGCGAAGCCGGACTTCAAGAATTGCAGCGTTTTGCCGAGCTCGGGCGGCTGAGCGCCAGCCTACTACATGAAATCAGCAATCCCCTGACGGCCGCCCTGTTACATCTCGATCAATTCAGCGATCAAACTTCACCGGCTATCAAACAGGTTCGCCGTAATATTTATGCCTTGCGTCGTTACGTTGAAGCCGCCCGCCAACAGGTCAGGCAGGAAAGCCGGCTCTCGGCCTTTGCCATCACTCCTCAATTTGAGCAATTGAAACAGGTGGTGCGCCCACTGGCCCGCAAGGCCGCCGTACAACTGGTTTTCGAGACTATTCCTTCCTGCCGGCTGTACGGCGATCCGGTAAAGTTCCAGCAACTGCTGGCCAATCTGATTATTAACGCTATCGACGCCTACGAAGATGACCTCTGTAGCGGACTGGCGCGGCCGGTTCGTGTCAGAGTCAGCCGCACCCCTCACTACCTCACCATCAAAGTAATTGACTGGGGTAAGGGCATCACCGCCGACCAACTTAGCCAGCTGTTTAAGCCTTTTTACACCACCAAAACCCGGGCGGCTTACGGCCTGGGCATCGGTCTGACTATTGTGGAACGTTTTGTTACCGTAGACTTCGACGGCTCGATTACCGTTACCAGTTCGCGGCGGCACGGCACCCAGTTTACGATCAGATTCCCGTTGCATTAATGTCGGCTGGTCGTATCTGATCATTACGCTTGTGAAAATAATTACAGCCACTGTCGCTAACAGTGTTATAGTTGCCAAATAATCATGGCACCGCCAGGGGGAGTACAGTTTGACACAATACGTTACAAGTCAGAATAACCTTGAGGGGTAAACTCGTAACCTATTAATTGTCCTACCCCTGTCAGTGATTACCGTTTTCTGTTTTGGTTTCGTGATGATGCATCCCTCGCCGAACCTCAATAAAACCGCCGCCTCCAGCACTACACCTGTCATCCCCGAAACTACAGATCCACATTCTCAATTAACAGCCTTGCCAATGGCCGAGCAAGCTTCCCTCACAAAATTAGATGCTATTCCAGCCAGCAACCCGGCGTCAGCACAAAATCTTATGAATAATCTGTCGTTAAATAACGGCTCGATCGACTTGTTCTCTAGTAACAAAAAGCACAGCCTCGCGACCGCTAATTGAGCGGTTTTTGTTTTTTAGCCCGCCAAGCCTGGATTTCGGCGTGGTGGCCGCTAAGCAAAACCCGGGGAACCTTGTGGCCACGAAAGTCCTCGGGCCGCGTATATTGGGGGAATTCAATAGTCTGATCATCGGCTTGGAATGATTCGATCTCGGTGGAGGTTTCGCCGCCCAGTACACCGGGCAGTAGGCGCACCACTGAATCAATCACTATCATGGCCGGCAATTCGCCGCCGGTTAACACATAGTTACCTATGCTGAAACTCTCGTCGACCCATTCCGTGATCCGTTCGTCGTAGCCTTCGTAACGGGGACAGACAATAATCAGCCCCTGCTGGCCGGCGGCTAACCGCTTGGCGTCGGACTGCTTGTAGGTTTTGCCCCTTGGTGTTGGCAGTAAGACGCGGGCGTCGGGATCATTCTGCTTGGCCTGCTCGATAGCCGCTACCACCGGCTCGGGTTTGAGTAACATGCCGTCGCCGCCGCCATAAGGTGTGTCATCGACTTGCTTGCGCGGTCCGAGACCAAAGTCGCGCAGGTTGATAAACTCATAGCTTACGATCTCCCTATCCTGGGCTTTCCAGAGCATGCTATTGCCAAGCACGCCTTTGAACATCTCCGGAAATAGGGTAATAATCTGTAGCTTCATCGCTGTATTGTACCAAAAAACCAAAACAACCCCCGGTGTGGAGGTTGTTTTGTCACATAAAGCTCCCATCTACTCTACGATGGCTCGCAGAGCTTTTGATTTTTGTTTTATCCGCCTAAGCGATAGCCGCTACTATAACGGTTAGATATCCAGGTCGTCAAGATCTGCCAGTTCGGCACGGGTTTGCGCCAGGCGATCGCTGGCCTGGTCTTCGTCGTGGGCTTCAGTCGGCGCGGTCGGTTCTTCGGGTTCGGGTTCTTCGGCAACCGGCTCGGGTTGCTCTTGGGCAACATTGTCGGGAGCCTCTTCACTGGCAACTTCGCTGGCCGGTTCTTCTGTAGAAACATCTTCCGTTGGGGCATCCGCCGGAGTATCGTCGCGTGGAGCCGGAGCGGCACCGTCATCACCGTTGTCGCGGCCGGGCGCACCAACACCATTGTCGATAATCTTTAGGTTATAACGAGCGTCGTTCTTGGTGCCCAGAGCGCGCAACAGAGTGCGTAGTGATTGAGCAGTGGCACCACGCTTGCCGATAACCCGACCAAGGTCTTCGGGATCAACAGTTAGCTCCAGTAAGACGCCCTTTTCATCTATTCGGCGGTCTATATGGACGGCGTCGGGTTTTCCAACCAGTGATTTTACTACGTATTCGATAAATTGCTGGTCGATCTCACTCATGTGGCAGACTCCTCAGTTAGGTTTGGTTGTAGTAATACAATTATAGCAGGAAGAATTGTGGTTGTTGTGAAATTTCTCGCCGCTTAAGCGGTTTTGGCTTCGTCTTCGGCCGCAGGTTCTTCGGGTGGAGTTTCCTCCTCAGCAGGAGTAGCTTCGGCCGGTACAGCCTCTTCTACGGGCGCGGCTTCCTCGGCCGGGACCTCCGGAGCTGGGGGCATGGTACTGCGGCGCTTGTCGGCGTTACGAACAGTACGCTCTTTGTTGGCCGGCACCTCTACCCAATCAGGTAGTTTGACGCCTTCGGCTTTTAATAAACGGGTGACGCGGTTAGAGGGCTGTGAACCATGATCCAGATAGAATTGAGCCTTTTCCTTATCAACAACTACGGCCTTGCTGTGCGGATCGTAACTACCGAGCTGGGCAACGATTTTACCGCTGGTAGGTGTGCGGCGCGAATCCTGCACTACCATACGGAACATGGCGTGGCCTTTGCGGCCGGTTCGTTGCATGCGGATAGCTAACATATATCTACGAAACTCTTTTCTTTCTCAAAACTTAACAATTAGTAAAGCAATTCCCTGTATTTTACAGATAATCATCCCTGTTGTCAAACCCCGGGCTCTGCTTCGCCCTGTTGGTAGAAAGCCAGAGCCGCTTCGGCGGCTTTTTGTTGGGCGGCCTGCTTGCTGGGGCCTTCGCCCTGGCCGCGCAGGTTGTTGTTGACATAAACGCCGACGGTGAACAGTTTATCGTGGTCGGGGCCGTCTTCATTCATCACTTTGTACACCGGTGTGGCGGCTTCCTGGCTCTGAGCCAGTTCCTGCAAATTTGATTTGGCATCCATCCAGGAGCCGGTTGAGAGGATATCCTCAAAGGTGCTCAGAATGCTTTCGGTAATAAAAACTTTGGCGGCTTCGTAACCCTGGTCTATGTAGAGGGCGCCGACCACGGCTTCAAAACTGTTTGCCAAAATCTGAACCCGGGCCCGCTCGGTTCCACGTTTTTCACCGCGGCTGAGGCGAAGTAACGGTTCAAAGCCGAACTTGGCAGCAGCGGCGCCGATGCTTTCGGTGCGTACCAGACTGCTGCGCCAGTTGGTTAACACGCCCTCTGGATCGTCATAAGTATTATATAGGTATTCGGTAACTACGAGCTCGAGCACAGCGTCACCCAGGAACTCCAGGCGCTCGTTATGGGCTTTGACCGACTTTTTATGCTCGTTGAGGTAAGACCGGTGGGTGAAGGCCGTCAGCAACAAGTCCCAATCGTTAAAAGTGACGTGAAGCTTGTCTTTGGCAAAGGCCTGATAAGCGCTGGTGTCCATAGCCTACAGCTTACCTTCGCGGATCTTTTTCATGCTAACCAGAATGAGCTTGCCGATATCATCATAAGCAATCTTGTCTACAGCTTCGGCCGCCGGTAGCCATTTGATATCGTTCAGCCAATCTTCGGGATGGAGCTTGTCGGTGTCGCCCAAGCCTTCGACCAGGTAGATGTGCATGGTCATCAGCACCAGCGTGTGGTTGCGACGGTAGCGGAAGTTGACCTTGCCCAGCCAGCTGTTAACCTTCATCTCTTTGAGGCCGGTTTCTTCGCGGATTTCGCGCTCGGCGGTTTGCTTGGGTTCTTCGCCCGGCTCAACATGGCCTTTGGGAATAGTCCAGCGGTTTTTGGCATCCTGCATCAGCAGAATCTCGACGGCGTCAGTTTTGGTGTTGCGCCGAAAGACAATGCCTCCCGAGGTTGTCTCGCGCACCACCTCGTCGATCACCGGCCGACGCTTAAAGGCCAGTTTTTTGATACCTTGGATCGGTTTGGGTCGTTGCATGATTATTTCTTCTTGGGTGATTTAGCTACCTTGGTAGCGTCAGCTGTGGGTTTCTTGACTTTGGCGGCCGGTTTTTTGGCCTTGGCGGGCTTTGCTTCTTCGGGGTCGCCGTCGCGTTGGCGTAACAGAGTGCCGAGCACGCCGTTGACGAACTTGGAGGAATTATCGCCGCCGAAGGCTTTAGCCAGCTCAACGGCTTCGTTAATCACCACTTTGGGCGGCACATCGGCTTCGTTCTCCAGCTCGTACAGGCCGATCCTGAGCACCAGGCGATCCATGCGGGCGATCTGATCAATTGGCCATTCCGGCGCCACCGGTTGCAGTTTGGCGTCCAGGGCGGCTGATTGCTTGGTGACGCCCAGCACCAGCTTGTTCACAAACTCGACATCATCGAGCATGTTTTCGTAACGGACAATGTTGCGGTTCAAGACCTCCGACAGATTAAAGCCGACATCTTCCGAGTCCTGACGCATCTCTTGTTCGTAGAGCGTTTGGAGGGCGATGATGCGACCGAGGTGTCGATTGGAGGCCATATTGTTAAATTCCTAGGGGGAGCTGTGTCTTAGACGACTTTAGCAGATTCGCGCTTGGTGGTGCGGATTTTGACGGGTGACTTACCGTTGACCTTGCGGGCCAACTTGAGTACCAGGTGACTGCGGCGGGTGCCGGTCTTACGCGGGCTGGTTCGCTTTTTGGGTTTACCCATGCGGGACTATCCTTTAACTTTAGTTAACAATCTTAGGTCTATTTTACCCAATTTTCCGCCTTTTCTCAAGGGCGTGTACTGGATCACCACATTCCGATTTGGAGCTTTTAGCTTTGTAACAAAAAAATGTTACAAAGCTAAAAGCTCCAAAAAGAGACTAGCAAAGAGATCGACTAGATCTAAACAACGAAGTTAACGAGTTTGCCTGGTACGTAAATTGTTTTTCGAATCGTTTGATCCTTGAGGTGACTAGCAACTTTTTCATTGGCCTTGGCTGATTTGACGACGGTGTCTTCATCGGCGCCGGTCGGAACCTGAACTTCGCCGCGTAGTTTGCCGTTAACCTGAACCGCAATCGTCACTTTATCTTGAATCAGGTATTTCTCATCATGTTTTGGCCAGCTGTCGTGATGAACGCTGGCTGAATGGCCCAGCAGGTGCCACAGTTCGTCGCTCATGTGGGGAGCCAGCGGCGCGATGCAGGCCACCAAGCCTTCCAGAGCCTTTTGCCAGACCTCGCTTTTGCCAAAATGCTTGGTCTTCAGCTTGTAGAAATCATTCGTGGCGGTCATGGTGGCGGCGATTGCCGTGTTGTAGCGGTTGTGCTCCAAACCCTCAGTCATTTTCTTAATCATGGCATGTAAAGCGCGGTTAATTTCGGCCTGGGTCTCTTGCGGCACATCGGCTGAAGGCTGATCAATATATTCGTTCACCAGGTTCCAGACACGACTCAGCCAGCGATGCGTACCCGGCACGCCCTGGGGATCCCATTTAGTCCATAATTCCAGGGGCGCCGCAAACATCATGTAGGTTCTTAAGGCGTCAGCGCCGTAGCCCTGGGCGATGATTTCCAGCGGGTCAACGCCATTACCCTTGCTCTTGGAGAACATACGTCCGTCGCTGGCTGTCACCTTGCCGTTGAATAGGAATTGCTTGAACGGCTCGGCTTCCTTTACCAGACCCAGTTTCTTGAAGAAACGGGCGATAAAGCGGGCATACAGCAGATGCGCCGTGGCATGGTCGGCACCGTTATAAAAGTCGATCGGTTCCCATTTTTGGACAAGCTGTTTATCGAATATCTCGTGCAGATTGCGCGGATCGAAGTAGCGGTACATGTACCAGCTACTGTCGATGTAAGTGTCCAGGGTGTCGGTTTCGCGCTCCGCCGGGCCGCCGCACTTGGGGCACTCAACTGTCAGCCAGTCCTTGGCGCGCGCCAAAGCACTGCGGCCGTCGCCGCTGGGCGCGTAATCATCCAGTTCGGGCAGTATCACCGGCAAATCTTTTTCGGGCACTAGCACCGCGCCGCACTTGGGGCAATCGATTATGGGAATCGGCGCTCCCCAGTAACGCTGGCGGCTAACACTCCAGTCACGCATCTTATAATTAACTTTTGGCTTGGCTTGGCCCGCCTTATGGACTTGATCAAAGATTTTATCTCCGGCTTCTTTATTGCTCAAGCCATCAAAGCCCTGGCCGCTGTTAACTTGTTTGCCGGCGCCTGTCCAGACATCAAGAGAATTTAAGTCTTCGTATTCTTTAGCGACAGCCGTGGTCAGCACCACCGGCAGTTTATGTTGGAGGGCGAATTCGCGGTCGCGCAGATCGTGGCCGGGCATACCCATGACCACGCCGGTTCCGTAGCCACCCAGTACGTAACTCGCCACATAAATCGGCACAAGCTGATCGTTAAAGGGATTCTTGGCATACTTACCGGTAAAGACACCTGTCTTGGTCTTATTTTCCTGGCGTTCGACTTCACCCAGCAGGGCTGACTCTTCACGATACTTATTAACTTCCGCCTTGTGTTCGGCGGTTGTCAGGTCGTCAAGCAAAGGCGATTCCGGGGCAATAACGATAAACATAACACCGGGCAGGGTGTCTTTACGGGTGGTGAAGGTTTCGAAACTGGCCCTTTCCGTTCTGCCTTCTTGATCACAGACTTGCCAGCTGATTTCGGCGCCTTCACTGCGGCCGATCCAGTTCTTTTGAGCCAGTTTGACACTTTCGCTCCAGTCCAGGTCATCGATGGCGTCGAGCAGTTCGTCGGCATAGTCGGTAATCTTAAAGAACCATTGTTTGACTTCTTTTTTCTGAACCAGCGGATCGTCGGGACCGTCGTGACGCCAACATTTGCCGTCAATCACCTGCTCGTTGGCCAGCACCGTCTGGCACTGCTCGCAGAACCACTGCATGCGCGAGTCCTGATAGGCCAGGCCGTGCTTATGCATTTGCACAAAGATCCACTGCGACCATTTGTAGTATTCGGGTAGATGGGTGGATATTTCCTTTTCCCAGTCGTTGCTCCAGCCCATGGCTTTATACTGTTTGTGATAATCCGGGATGATAGTGGCCATGCTCTCCTGCGGCGACACGCCGGCCTTGATGGCGTAGTTCTCGGCGGGCAGGCCAAAGGCATCCCAGCCGACCGGATGATAACTTTCGTAGCCCTGCTGTCGCTTAAAGCGCGCCTTAACATCACTGATGGTGTAGTTCATGGCGTGGCCAATATGAATACCCGCCCCGCTGGGGTAGTTGAACATACTCATGGCAATGTATTTGGGCTTGTCGCTCTTTAGGTCGGCGGTGTAGGTACCTTCACTGTCCCAGATCTTCTGCCACTTGGGTTCTATGTCTTTAGGATTGTATCTCTGCATAACAGATTACATTGTAGCAAACATATCTGTTATTCCCACTCGGTGGTGGCGGGGGGTTTGTTGGTGAGGTCGAGAAAGACCTGTGAGATCCCGGGAACTTCTTTGATAATACGGTTGGTTATTTTCTGAAGGAATTCTTCTGGCAGGCCGCGGCCTGGGAGCATGGCTTGGACGGTCATGAAGGTACTGGTGGTGACCGGGCGGAGAACTATGGAGCGCTCGCCTGTTTTGTTGAATGATAGTGGAATCAATACTACTGGGAACTGCTTAATTTTACCGAGCAGGTCGGCGCTGCGCATTTCTTCAAAAACTATTTTGTCAGCGTGGCGGAGTTGTTGGCGGACGTCGGCTGTTAGCAGTGTCTTTGTGACGATAGGTACACGGAGTGTATCACCGCTCAAAGAGTAGACTACCCGGTTGATGGTTTCGCGGAAGTGAGCCGGTAAGTCAGCTCCGGGTTTTGCCAGTTGGTTGGTATTTAAGTCGGCGTGGAATATAGCTGCAACGGATAAGTGCGAGCGTTCATCACCGCCAACACCGACGCTGCGGATTGGCAGCAAATGAACTTTGGTGCCGGGGGTATGCTTGTCGATAAATTCCTGCGCGGCTGCTTGTTCGGCTGCTGGTTCGTGCACTTCGTCTGATTCGGCGGCGCAGATGATGCGGATCGCCAGGCCGGGGCCCGGGAATGGCTGACGCTCTACCAGCTCTTCGGGCAGGCCCAGGTGGCGGCCCAGCTCGCGGACTTCGTCTTTGAACAGGTCGTCGATCGGCTCTAACAGCAGGCCGGCGGCTTTGAGCTCCTGCACTTCTTTGACCTGGTTGTGGTGGGTTTTGATGGTCATGGTGTGGCTGTCGCCAGTACTGTGGCCGGACTCGATGCGGTCGGCGGCGTTGGTTCCCTGCAGTAGCAGTGCCTCTGTTAATTTGAGGTCGGCCACCAGGCGGTTCTGGATATCTACAAAGACTTTACCAATGATTTTGCGCTTCTCCTCAGGATCGGTGACCTGAGCCAATGGTTCCTCGAATTCTTTAACGGCGTCGATTTTTTTGACAGGCAGTCCGGCGGCTTGGAGAGCTTCGATCACCAGGTCGTCTTCGTCGCGCATGAAACCGTTGTCGATGTAAAAGGCGTGCAGTTTTTGTTTGGGGACAACTCCGGCAGCCAGGGTTGCCGCCACGCTGGAGTCTACGCCGCCGCTGACAAAGGCGATGACATCGCGGCCACTTGCTAATTTGGCGATGTCTTTCTGTTTGCCGGCAACGAGTTCTTCCAGCCGCTTTTCGCGAAAGTCCTCGTTGGCTGTCAATCCGGCGATTCCCAATAGAAAGTTCTTAAACAGCTGGTAACCCTCCGGCGTGTCGTCGAAGACTTCGGGGTGGAACTGCACACCCAGCTTGTTATCTTTAGCTAACGAAGAGTAGGAAACCGAGCCGTCGCTGAGTTTGTGGGAGCCGAGGATCACAAAACCTTCCGGTACGGTTTTAACAAAGTCACCATGCGTGAAAAGTCCTGTGAAATCTTTCTTGATGCCTTTGAAGAGAGAATGTGAGTTATCGATTTGGGTCAGCACGCGGCCGTCTTCGCGGATGGCGTTCTTGGCGACTTCACCGCCATGAGCCACCACCATGGCCTGCATGCCGTAGCAGATGCCGAGCAGGGGCAGTGGGCTGTTCCAGATTTCGGGATCGGGCTGGGGCGCGGCCTCGGCATGTGAGCTGGCCGGACTGCCGGAAATAATAATGGCGCCGTAAGCGCCTTCGATTTTGCCAAGATTGGTGTTGAGGGGCAGAACATCGGCCGGAATTCCCTGGCGCTCAACGGCTTTGCGGACGAGATCGACGTATTGTCCGCCAGCGTCGAGAATGGCAACCCGATTCTGCTTTATCATAATTAATTATAGCACAGGGTCATCTGTTAGGCGGGAATCCTACAAAGTTAAAATGCCACCATTCATACGGCCAGACAACAAAGCCGGCTTCCTTCATAAACTCTTTGAGGAGTTTGCGATTCATCTGCTGTTGCCAGCTCAAGCCTTCGGCGCCATCGTGGGCTTCGGAGCCGAAACGATCAAAACCGGTGGCCATGTCTAAGAGATTGCCATTCTTATCGGCTAGTGTTACATCAACCGCCAAGCCCTTGGGGTGCATGGATTTATCCGGATCCAGTACATAGTTATCTGGCCCTTTATGGAAGGCTACCAATTTATTATGTGCCTCAACTGGTCGGTGGGCATCCCACACAACCAGAAAAAGTCCCGGTTTGATCATTAGCTGAGCCGCATAGGCCAAGGCATAGGCCGCCGGCTCTAAGAGCTTAGCCACAGTGTCTTCGCCGGTGTATAGAACCTCGCCCGTAAAGTTATCGGACGTGGCATATTTGAGGTCGACAATAGTGCCTTCGGGCAGTAAAGGCGTGAGCTCTCGAAGTTGTTTCATGGTTCAGAACTGTTGAAGATAGTTGGTGCTGAAGGTGGTCGTTAAGGCCTGGCGCTGGGTGTGGCGTTCTTTGGCGTAGCCTACTAGCTTTTGGACTAACTCGACGTTGCTGACGCCGGCGCGGTTCCAGTTGTGGGCGTAGAGGTCGCCGGGCAAAGGGTTAATCTCGTTAAAGTAGATGCGCTTGGTTTTTTCATCGATCAGCATGTCTACCCGGGCAACGCCGCTACAGCCAAAGGCTTTGTAGATCGCCACACCGATAGCCTCGGCCCTGACGTAGACTTCCTCTGGTACTTCGGCTGGGATCTTGCTGTAGCCCTGGGCGCCTTTGGAACCCTTAGACCCGCCCTTGCCTTTGCCCTTTTTGCCGCCCTGCAGATACTTGGTGTCAAAATCAAAGAAATCCTCGGGCTTGGTCATTGGCTGTTCCAGCATGGCCGGTTTTGGCCGGTCGTTACCCATAATCGGCAAGGTGACTTCAATCAAGTTAGGAATGGCCTCCTCGACTATTACGCGGTCGTCATAGTGGGCGGCGACTTCCAGGCCGTGGCGCAGTTCGGTGTCGTTCCTGACCTGGCTGATACCGATGCTCGAGCCCAGGTGAGCCGGCTTAACAAATAATGGGTAGCCTAGGGTTTTCACGATGTTTTTCACAGCTTCGCCGGGCTGGCGCTCCAGCTCGGCTTTGGTGAAGGTCATAAACTTGGAAACCGGAATGTCATTGGCGGTAGCGACTTCTTTGGCCAGGACTTTGTCCATGGCAATGGCGCTGGCGCTCAGTCCACAACCCACATAAGGAATGCCGGCCATATCCAGCAGACCCATCAGGGCGCCATCTTCGCCGTAAGTACCGTGCATGGCCGGAAAAGCGATGTCAATCCGGCGCGTTTGCTTGCGGCCGGCAATGCCGCTGGCCTTAACCAGGGTCATGCCACCGTCGAACTGAACGCTAGTGGGCTGGGTGCGATGCAGGTAATCCTGGATACCGCCCGAGGTAAACAGTTTGATGTCCTTGAGTTTTTCGTCCCAGTACCAGGCACCGTCTTTGGCTATATAGACTGCCTCTACCCGGTATTTTTTAGTTAATTCCAGGGGCTTAATAATGCTGGCCAGCGCCGTTACGATCGATACGTCATGCTCGGCCGATCGTCCGCCGAAAATTACTGCGATTGTTTCCATGCAATTAGTATATGCAATTCATTACTACAATTACAAGAATCACAAGTCGCTCGTGCTTGCATTTACCCCTTAATGCCCCCTATGATAGTAAGACTTTAAAGGTAATGAATATGAAGAACGGGCAACCGGAAGTAGTTATGTACGAAGGCCTAGTCGTCAGCGAGCCCATGGCGGCTGCGAGGCTGGTTGCTCAGGAATTCAAATTTGTCACGCTTGGATTCGATTACCCGCATCATGCCGCCAAAGCACTCAGCACCGACACCGACGCGGTTGTCACCATCCTCAATCCGTTTGATCTTAATGCCCCCGAGATAAGCCCTGACATTGTGGACTTTTTAGAAAAGGTGCATGAGTTAAAAGTCCCCGTGGCTTACCTCTCCGACCACCTTGATGCAGAAGATCAAAGTAGGCCCGAGAACGGTGATATTGTTATACCTTGGGAAAGTCAATTGAATGTGGGGCTTAGCCTTCGTCCCTGGCTGGGCAATATTGCCAGCAAGGCCCGCGCCCGGTTTTAGGCGTAGTTGTCGGTCCAGTCGTTTTGCATGACCACCAGATCGCCGCTAGCCACGAAATGTTGCAGATTGGTGTAGAACTCCAGGGGATTGGTTTCGATCTGTAATTCGCCCTTGAACCTGCCTGCTTTCAGGCCTCTTTGGATAAAGTCGGTAACGGAATTTTGCATCAACACCACCAGATCGGGTTTGGCTGAGGCGATCAGCTTGCCGGCCTTGAGGTGGACGGCCTCGGTTTCTTCGCCTTGGTCTACCAGGCCGGGGGTAACGTAGATTTTGCGCTTGGCCTCCACGGCTTTGAGTAGCTCGGTGCCGGCACGCAGGCCCTCCAGGTTGCCGTTGTAGGTATCATCCACAATCCAGGCACCGCCCAGCTGGTAGGGCTGCATACGATGCTCAAAAGGCTCGGTTTTGGCAATGCCGGCCTTAACCTGGTCGTGGGTCAGCCCAAGTTCAATAGCCAGAGCGGCCGCCAGAGCCAGAAAACCAACCTGATGCTTGCCCACCAGACCGCTATGCAGTTTAAGCGAGTCTTTGCCCTTTTTCATAACAAAGCCGGTGCCATCGAGGCCGGTTTTGATGCGGGAAATCTTCCAGCCCAAGGCCGTTTTGCCGCTAAAGCGCTGGTAAGACTTTTTAATAAAGGGCTGGCTGTCCGGCGACTCGTCATTCACGTAAACCTGTTTGCCCTTGAGCTTGCCGGCAACCGAAAAAATATCCTGGCCGGCGGCCTGCAGGGTTTTGTAGCGATCCAGGTGAGCCGGCACCACACCGGTGATAACGGCGTGGGTGGGATGGGTCAGCCGGGTAAAGCGAGCCACGTCGCCGGGAGCGCCTTCGCCGTATTCAATAATCAACACATCTTCTTTGCCGGTCAGATTCTTGGCAAAGTTGGCATGGCTGATGCTGACATTTTTATTGGCCGGCGTGGCGGCAACGTCTAGCCCCTCGCCCAGCACGGTGTTCAGGATTTCTTTCATGGTGGTTTTGCCATAACTGCCGGCCACGGCGATTTTAACAGCGCCGTGCGCGGCAAAAACCCGCTCCGCGGCGGCAATTTGCTGTTGTTCGGCCGGCGCGCTGATAAACCAGCGGCCCAAAACCAGTGGTATAACCGCCAGATGCGCCCAGATAATCGGGTAGCTCAGCATAAGTGCCGCTCCAAACAGCACACCGCCGGTCAAATCGCTGTACAAGCCCAGGTAAATCAGCCAGACTCCGGCCGCAATCTGCAGTAAGATGCCCAGGCGCAAAGCCAGCAGTAATAAACGGGCGGCCTTGGTTCTGTCTAGATCGCGGCGCTGGTTAACGGCCGTGAAGTTTTTGGTGCGCCAGACCCACTTTAGGTAAGGCTTTACCTGGTACTCGGTACTCTGCAACATATACACCAGCACTGTGGGGTAGCTCAGCAGGTAGATGCTGGCCAGCTCGTGGATCATGCCAGAAACTCCTTTATCAAAGCAAATACTTTTTCGGGTTGGTCCAAATGAACGAAGTGTTCGGAGTCGGCAATAATTTCCAGGCGCGAATTTTTAATAAGTTTGTGGTAAATCTGGCCGTCGCTGACCGGAACGGCTTTATCGTCGGCGGCGTAGATCAACAACGTCGGAACAGTAATGGTGGCGGCAGAGCGCTGTACATCCTGGCGCACAGTCTTTTTAAAGGTTTCCTGAAGCTGAGGAGCAACCAACATGTCCGAACCGGCTACGCCGTATAGGCTTTTGCGCAGACCCTGCCGGTAGCGCTCGGGCATCCACAGTGTGGCCACACTGCCGGTCTTGGCCAACACTTTCAGCACAGCTCGTTTAACCTTACTGCCGGTGCGCACACCCGAAGCCGCCAACAACACCAGTTTTTGCGGCTCAAGAGCCTGCAAGGCAATCGCCCGTACCGCCAGCGCTCCGCCGTTGCTGTGACCAACCACTGCATAGGGCTGTCCAAGTTCCAATTTAGCCAAAAACGCGGCCACAAATTGCCCGTAATTATCAAGATTCCAGACCTCTTTAGGCGCCTGGGTAGCGCCAAAGCCAGGCAGATCCAGCGCGACAACCTGATGTTGCTTAGCCAGCTGGCCGGCCAGGTCTTTCAGCCCCTTAGCGCTGTCGCCCCAGCCGTGCAGTAATAAGACCAATTTGCCCTTACCCTGAAGTTCGTAACTGGTCAGGAGATCATCAACAACAATTTGCATGTGCTTATTATAACTGAGTAAGGGACAAATTTTGGTGCGCGGGGTGGGAATCGAACCCACACGCCCTTTCGGGCACGACATTTTAAGTGTCGCTTGGCTACCAGTTACAACACCCGCGCTAAATGAACCTTCTTATTTTTACCACGATGAGTGGGCTGAAGGCTATGGCAATTTGGGCAAAGTATGCGTAAATTTTCCAATCGGTTATCCTGTTTGTTGCCATTTATATGGTCAAGCTCGACCGGTATACGACCATCGACAGACAACTTTGCCCAGCCGCACAGTTCGCAAATGGGTGACTTCAGCCCTTTTGCAAACAATTTATGCTTGAGCTTATAGCTTTGCACGCTACTGCCTGCAACCAACAGTTTCTCCAAAGGTACCGTTGATTTGAGCTGATACTTTGTTCCCGCATTCCAACCCTTACCCGTAAAATGCTCGGTGCTCAATGCCAGTTCGTTGATACGACGTTTGACTTGGTCATAGTTGCCGCCCGCCGGTATCAGCCTTAGTTTCATCAGCACGCTACGATAACTCTTTAGCATTGCAACGGCTTCGATCAGTTCACTATCCGTCCAGGAGCGCTTTGCACACATGATACAAGTGTACCATATACAATGTGTACCGGTTCCTGGTAATACAAATTATGGAGGCACCTACGGGAATTGCACCCGTGTACGCGGTTTTGCAGACCGCTGCGTAACTACTCCGCCAAGGCGCCATGCGGGAACAGGGCTATTATAGCCCATGGCGCTGGTGTTACGAAGTTGAACCTATTCTGCTAACGGTGGCGAAAGAATTGCGTCGTGCAACTTGTCTCGCGCGGATTCGCCGTCTCGACCTTCGCCGGTAATACGCAGATGGCCAGCCTTTGGGGGTCAATGCCCAGCTCCTTGGCGCGATCTAGCGGGCTGAGAGCACCGAAATCGGCTTCACGAGGATCTTTTTCTCCATGAGGCACGCCTGTAATCTGCGTCGCCAGAAACTCTAGCGGATCTTCGGCTGGTAGTTTACTGCCGGCGCGAATGTTCACAACCTCTGCGCCCTCTTCATAATCCTCCGGGGTACTACCACCAAGACCTGTAATCCCCCCGAGCCGACGTGTTCTTTCTATTCCAAGGCTTAGCCAAGCGCGAACTACATTTCCATTTGATCTATCATCAATTGTTTCACTCATGCACGCCTCCTGTTTAGTAAGCCCTAACTCTACAGCTGTTAGACTGGTAGGACAGTAATATATACCACTTATGGCATTTACCCACTTCTCTCATAACGGCGCAATTTTGCCGATCGACCAGGCGGTCATTCCTCTGAGCAGTGTTGAATATTCCTACGGCTTCGGGGTTTACGAAACGATCCGGGTTTCCAAAGGCAAGATACATTTCCTGGAAGAACACTGCCAGCGCCTGATGGAGTCAGCCCGGATTCTGACGCTACAGCATATTTTCACGAATGAATTTGTCGCCGATAGCGTCAAAGAGCTGGTAAAAAAGCTGGCCGCGGAAACCTGTAACATCAAGCTACTATTGGTTGGCGGCCCGACCAAAGAATCAGCCAACCTGTACATAATGGCTCTGAATCCGCTGTTCCCGGATCGCAAACTCTACAAAACCGGCGTGCATTGCATTACCGTTGAGTACCAGCGCGACTACCCGCACGCCAAAAGCCTGAACATGCTGCCCAGCTACCTGGCCTACCGCCAGGCCAAGTCAGCCGGCGCCTACGATGCCCTGTTAATCAATCGCCAAGGCAACATCACCGAAGGCACCCGCACCAACTTTTTGGCGCTAAAAGACAAAACCATTGTCTCGCCGCCCACAGCCGACATTCTGCTCGGTGTCGCCCGAGGCAAAGTTCTACAAGCCGCCAAAACCAGCGGCTTCAAAATCATTGAACAAGATATCAAGCCGGCAGACCTGGCTGGCTTTGACGCCGCCTTCCTCACCAGCACCTCATCAAAAATCATGCCTATTCGCAGTATCGACAACCACCAGTGGCCAGCCATTCCCGAAAATCTTAAGCAACTAATGTCTGCCTTCAACTAAAAACACCCCTTCTGGGATGTTTTTTATGCCCGCGGATCTTGCCCGCATGCCGGCACACTTTTAGTCTACGCCGCTCTCCATACTTAAACAGCGATAATTGTCACGTAATCCCGGATTTTGTAGACAAAAACGTTGTCGGTGCTACAATGAGGGTGACTAATAAGGAAGGTGTTACCATGGCAACTGACCAAGCTCCCGAACCGACACAAACAAAGCCGGGCACGTCCAAAAGAAAATCTCTTAAACTAGCCGGCATGGTGGCGGCAGGGCTATTTGTACTGCTTCTGGTGATCGGGCTTTTTGCCAATCCAGTAGCTAAGTATTCAACCTCCGACCTGGTTAGCGAAACCAAAGACAACATCAGCTATTCCCGGCCCAAGCAATGGGTAGATGCCTCAAAGGTAGAAAAACTAAAGAAAGACTTTGGTTTGAGCTCAGGAAACGCATCAGTATTTAGCGATAAGATCGTACAAGATAAAAATGGTAACTCGCAAATCCCAACGGCCTTCGTGCTGTTCGGTAAAGCCAGCGATGCCTCAACTGACGTAACAGTCTTCAAAGATCCGGCCGTCAGGTCGCAATTTGAAAAAACCATGGACACCTCGCTAACCCAGGATAGCTTTAAGTCCAACGAGTGTCGGTCGGTTAACGGTTTTTCCAAAAACTTTAACTACGACTATATTGGCTTCCCCGTTTCGGTAGCCCTTAAATTCAACTGCCAACTTTCTGACACCGAAAAAAAGAATCTTAAGTCCGACTCCATTGAAGTACGCATGGCCATAATCGTCGCCAAGAATGGCAATACTTACCTGTACGCCCTGTTTGCCAGCGACAAATCATGGGCCAAGAACGAACCCGTCTACCTGCAAATGATGAAAGACCTACACGGCAACTAGGCTCTCACGTCGCTGGCGACCCGAAAGCCAATGTTGGTGTTGGTATTCGTCGGCGTATTGTTCAGATTTAACGTGAATGCCCCGGCATTCGTGCCATTGTTCCAATTGCCGCCGCGGAGTTGCCTTTGCAGGTGCCACAGGATTTTCTCGGCGTGCAGGTCGTGGCG